>DGEC01000068.1 GCA_002385745.1 Firmicutes bacterium UBA3936 | reverse complement strand
GGGCACGGGACAGGGGACGGTTCTGTGTCTTGGGCACGCACGGGACAGGGGACGGTTCTGTGTCTTGTAAAGGGCAGTGATAGGCCCTGTTCTTCGTCATGTGTTATGCCCAAGACACAGAACCGTCCCCTGTCCCCGTCCCCTGTCCCAACCCCGCTGTCCCGACCGGGATCAAGCACCCGGCTCGGCCGGCACCAGATGGCCCGGCACTAGCCCCCAGGCACCGCGCCCGCTGGTCCGAATACTCAAGTGCTCGGTAAACGTAGTGTGAGTAACAAAAGCCCCGTTGACTCCGATAGTTTCGGGACCGTCAAGCTCAACGGAATTGCGCACGCCGCTGACTGCGCGCACCCTGAAGAATACCTCACAGCCAACCGGTATGTTTTGAAAGGTAAATGTTCTGTTGGCAAAGGCCTCGCTTCCTGCCTGGATGGTATAGATCCGGTTTGCCCCGCTAATTTGCGTACCCCCCGCTGTGTTATAAAGGCTGTAAGGGAAGCGCACTTCAGTCGGCGGCTTTGCCAGATCCACCATTCCGTCCGGGGCGGGTGTAGTAAGGAAAAACTGGATATTGCCGCCGTGGGCAAAGGCAAGCTGGTACGCAACAATGGGCGAATTGCCGTCATCAAGCGGCGGGTCCCAGGTTATCGTGGCATCCCTCCTGCCCGGATCACCGTTGGAAGCGGGAGAATATTTGACCTGCACGTTCTGCGGCGCGGAAGGCAAATACGCTTTGCCGCCCTTGGGCGCCGGAACCGTAGGCGGATTGAGGAATTCTTCGGCAGCACTCGTTCTCCCGAGCAGGCCCACATGGTTGTTGGTTGTAGTCACCGATGCCGCCCTGCCGTGCTTTGTCAGTGTGGCCCCGCTGATCAGTTGAATCTGATAATTCTGACGGCCGTAAAAAGAGTAGTTGCCGAAAAGCCGTACAGGACTTGGGCTGCCGCCGGCGACCACCGGAATTACCGTACTTGCCCTGGTGTCCGGCGGAGACGGAAGCCATGGAGACTGCGCAGCAGGAGCCTGTGCAGTATTGATCAGATCTGTTTTGGAACGGATGTTATGCGTTTCATACATCTCCCGGGCCATACCGGGGGAAATGGCAATAACGTTTATCGCACCGGAATCCAGGGTGTTGTAAGTTTGCCATCCCCCCATATTGTAAATGGGGAAGAAATAATTGGTATCTCCCGTTCCGGTCCCGGGCTCCTGTAGGCTTGCGTTTGCCCAGTAGTCCGGTTCACCGCCGTAGGTGACGCCGCCAGTCGAGTTTCCTGCCCAGATGGTTATGGTGCTCTCTTCGGGCCGGAAGCCCATAAAGACGTGATAAGGAACCCACTTGTCAGACGGGCGTGCATTCCCATCCCATTTATTCGGATTCCAGCCGGGCAGTTCCTCTTCCAGTTCGCGGAAAACTATCAGCGCAAAATCGTGCTCCCGTCCCTTGTATTGATGGTCGTCCATTTCCCATGAAACATGGCCGATATTGCGAAAACACAATCTGATTGCCCGGCCGATGACATTGTTAACTTCATTGCCTGCACCGCCAAAGGAACCTTCAGCGCCTGAGACTCCCAGTTCTTTAGCCAGCGGGCCGTTCAGCATAATATGCAGGGTGCTGTCACTGCCCGTAACCAGGCCATGGTACCACATCTTGTCAAAGTCCCAGCCACCTGCCATCAGCTCCATGGCGGCAAGGATAACCGGGAAATGTTCCGGCTTTGCGCCGGCCATTACCGCATTTGTTGCAACCTTCAACGGGGTTATGGCGCCGCCTTGGAACTTCAGCCAGCCTAAAACATCATTTTCATTTGAATAGTATCCTGTTTTGGAATCCCCGATCAAAGTGCCGCTACGCTCTGAACCTGCCAGCATCTCGTTGACGAGCTCCCTGGTAGGTCCTACCAGCGGCAGTCCGTCACCGAAATTGCCATAGAAGCCGATACCGCTGTTGGTCCCTTTTCTGGTCAAGGCTTCAGCCCCGATTGTATCGGCAGGCGGATCATTGAGCATCGCCAACCGGTTGAATTTCAGCTCCGCTTCTGCATAGCTGCGGGCTTTAATTTCAATTACGTCGTCATTGCCGATGCCCATCATGGTATCATAATAGGTCAGCGGGGCAGGGTTGCGTTCCTTCTCGGTCAGGGGCGCCGTGAGCGCATATTCAGCCATCTCGAGGGTGGTCATATCCGCCACTCCCCAAAACTCCATGCGTTCCCTGTCCGGGTAGTCAGTCGTGTTCAGGACGTGATCTTTCAGGAATTGTATCGCCTCAGTGGATTCTGCCGGGCTAAACATATTGCCTGTATACTGTTCCGCCATCGCCATCAGCGAATGATCCATAATTACCCGTCTGGCAACGGTCATGCCGTTGGCTGTCAAGCCGTTGTTTTGATGCCAGCTAAAAAGCGAAGTAGTAAGAAAGACAATGGGCAGGCCGCGCTGTTCCGCCGCTTTTATATGGGTGGAACTCCACCACGAGCAGCAGTTTCAGTCGCCGACCCCGGCTATGAGCGCGTCCGTGCGTTCCGCCCAGGCATCGTATACCAGGTCGACTTTATTGTTCCACGGGTGGCCCACGATGGGGATCTGGTCCCTTCTGCCGGGAATTTCACCCATGCCGCTGCCCATAATAAGCTCTACGGTCAGGCCGGGAGGAATGGGATGGTTGGGATCTGAACTCTCCGCTTCCCACTTCTCTTTTAGCATCTGCGCCAGGGCGATCGCCGGCTCGCCGTCCAGAGGCTTTATGTACCATGCCACCCCAAGTCTCAGCGTACGTGGCCCTTCTGCATACAAAATTTCCGTAACCCTGCTGCGGTCTGCAAGCGGCGTCTCCGGACGCGGCTCAACCGTCCCCAGCGGGTTGAGAAAATAATAGGTTTTTTCTTGCTGCGCCAGCGCTGAAAAGGGAACGGTGCCCGCGAGCATAACAATCATCAATAAAAGCCCCAGTACCTTGGCCGGTATTATCTTCCTCAAGGACAAGCCCTCCTTGTACGTCTTATTTCAGAGATTTCAGATGGCCGGCAGCCTTAACAATCACTGCCGGCGGTACATTTTGATCGGAAACAGGCAATTTCTAACGATTTATTCCGGCGCGAGGCAGGCGCGGCAGGGCCGGCGGCGGCTCCGCCGGCGCCGGAACAACTTCGGCTTTTGCCCATGCTCCGCGCCCGCTTGCGCTGTTGTCCAATACAATCTCCGGCAATGCGGGATTGACTTGCTTTTCAACTACCTGGACTGCGTTTACAATGCTATCGTTTACTGCACGCACCCAGAAGTTGTTGTAGTACTGATCATCGGGCTCCACATCCGGAATTATGACGTTCATTGCTCCTGCAGGGACGTTGATCCAGGCGGGAAAGTCCTCATGAGAGTTATCCAGCGGCGCAGGATCATATGTCAAAGGCGCCCCTGCGGAACCGGGCATAATCAGGACATAGTTGAAGCCGCTCGAGCCATGGAGTAGATAATAACTCCCCGGAACCATCTTTTCAGGGCTCTCTGCTTCTGTAAAACCCGTCACACTTTCCGGCGGCGACAGGCGGTTGAAATTACTGTCAAACAAACCGAAGACAAGCGTACCCGGAATTATGCCGTTGCCGTCAAGCGCCGGATCATACGTTCCCGGCTCCCGCGGCCATACTCCAACTTCAAACGCCCCGGCAAGCTCGGGCGGTCTTGTAAAACCAAGCGAAGCATCGGGCGGTGAAGGCGGTGTTGGCGCAACAGTATCGGGCAGTATGCCTCCGGGATTTGCCATGCCGCCGGCGCTGCCGCCGGTATAGGACACCTGATATCTCAGCCCGGCGCCGCCGTTAGCCGGGGGTTCCCAGGATAAAACGGCATTGCCGTCCTTGTAATATACCTTTACATTGGTCGGCGCTCCGGGAGGGGCCGGGTCCCGACCGGACACCGTCTTTGTTGCTCCGGTAATCAACTGCGTCCGGAAGGCTTGCACACCGTAGAACTTGGAAGGTGCCATGCCGAATTGTCCGGGACCGCCCGTGTAAACGCGGGCGTTTTCCGGGTCCCCGACGACTACCGGCCAGATTAAATACTGGCTGGCGCCGCGGTATCCCAGAACTTCGGTCACCAGTTCTCTCTTGCTTGCCACTTTTTCTCCAGTCGGGCCAAGCCCTTTTTGCAGCAGCGCCGTCACGTTTCTCGGTATTGTCATAATGCTGATGTTGCTCCTTCCCGCAGCGGCTGCGGCCCTTCTGACGACCTCCAGCGGCACAAAGTCAGCGTTGACGCCGCCCATGGCAGAATACATGTTTGGCGCGTAGTAGCCAAGCAGGGTTACGGTGCTTTGCTCACGGTCAAAGCCCATCATTTCATGATGCCGCTCCCATCCCTCCGGCAGGAGGCGGGCTTCCTCACCGAACACCGTCAGGGCATGGTCGTTTTGACGTCCCTGGCGTGCAGTGCCGTCCGTTACGCTTGTTCTGTTTAAACCGATATTGCGGATACTGAGCCTTACGGCACGTCCGATGGCATTGTTTGCTTCGTTGCCGCTGCTAAGGAATCCCCACTGGCCGGTTATGCCCAGCTCTTCCACTATGGGGCCGCTGAACAGCAGCATTAAACTATAGTTGTCGCTTGATGTCAGTGTATGGTAAAGGAGATTGGTATCTTCCCACGAGCTGGCATATGCTTCAACGGCGGCAAGGATAGCGGGAAAGTATTCGGGTCTGGCTCCCGCCATAACCGAGTTAACGGCAACCTTTTCAACGGTTATGATCCCGCCCCGCGGCATAATTTTACCCAGTACATCGCTGCGGTCGCGTGTTGTTGCTGCCAGCATTTCATCCACAAGCTCCGGCAGCGGCATAATCAGCGGCAAGCCGTCGCCAAAACCCAGTTCCATAGCCATGCTGTTGAATTCCTGCGCCGCCCTTACCTCGTCAGGCGCGCTGATTGTCAGGGTAGGCGCGGTCGGGTCACCGGAAGTCCAGCCTGCTATCTGCGCGGGTGTTATTGCAGGCGGTTTTTTTTCAGCGGACGCCAGCTTGCCGGTCAGAGCCTTTTCTATTTGTTTTATAACGGCGGCGTATTTTTTCGTGGATTTGCTGAAAGCTTCTTCCAGGTAAGAAACATCCGTGTTGCGCAAAACGGTAAGCGCGCGGCTGTAAATGGCGCCATCAAGCAGAGCCCTGCGGGCGCCCGTAAATCCGTTGTCCAGCCCGCCTGCTATATGGCTCTCCTCAAAGGATTCGTGCGCCAGCAGCACGACAGGTGTGCCCAGGGCTTCTATCATTTTTGCGTGGTAGGCGCCCCACCAGGCACTGAGCGTACAATCCGCAATACCAATAACAACAGCGTCGTGCCCGGCCAGAGTTTCGTAGTAACCCAGCGGTTTTGCACCGATTTCACTGCCAAGGTTGTACTCCGTGGTTGTTGCATTCGAATATTTGCTTGCAAGCAAGTTCCCAATCGCGCGCATGGCCTGCGGGCTCAACGCTTTTGCATAGTAAACCAGCGCAATGCTTTTATTGTTCAAATCACGCAGCCGTTCTGCCAGCGGCTGGTTTTCAGGCGGTTCAATCTGTCCCAGCGGATTGAGAACCGTAATCGTTACAGCGGCAGAACCCGGGGACGATTTTAGAATCCCCGTCAGTATTGTGATTGCCACCAGCGCAATTGCTATGGTAATAAGCGTCAGCACCATGCGCTTGTTTTTCATATCTACCTCTCCTTATTTCCGTGGTAAAATCAATAACAGAATTTTCAGAATTATGCAGGCAAAAAAAATAAAAGCTTTTACTCAATTACATTATATAGACAATGGTAAAATCTATCAAGTATACTGCCGCCTTCCCAAAACTCCCGCATTTATACCGCAGGCAAAAGGATTTTTGCTTCTGTCAACGAACTAAATCCATTCCCTTACATTTTAATATCTCTTAATATTTTTAAAAAAACTTCCAACCCTTGCTAAATTCATGTGTCTGTTAATGTGAAAGCGCTTTCAAGGAGACAGCACCATGAACAAAGCCGATGCCAAACACATTATAACTGAATTAATGAAGCCTCTCTATGGATTTGCACTGAAACGCTGTGTCAACATTCAAGATGCGGAAGATTTGATACAGGAAATCTGTCTGAAAGCATTCCGTGCCCTGACTCTGCGTGATGATATTGTGGACGCCCGGAAATTTGTCTGGACGGTGGCCCGCAATACACTGGCAAACTATTACCGCGGAAAGCAGTCCGGAGGCATCGGTGTGTTTATCGACGATCTTTCCGGGCTTCCGGCATCGGATGACGATGTTCATGAGCAAATCATCAGAGACGAAACCGAAGCCCGGCTGCACAAGGAAATCGCCTATCTTTCCAAGTTGCAGCGCAAAATCGTTATTGCTTATTACTATGAGCATAAAAAGCAGCAATAGATTGCAAATGAGCTTGGTATACCGCTCGGCACGGTAAAATGGCATCTTTTCGAGGCCAAAAAAGATTTAAGGAAGGGGATGGACACTGTGAGGACGGCAAGTGTACTGAAATTCAACCCGATAAGATTTTCTCTGATGGGACTTAACGTGCCGGGCTGAAAGCCCCGTTTATTGAAGCAGTAATGGATAACACCCCCGACCACCTGAAAAAAATGCAGGCTTATGGTTTGCAATATATCTTCTACTCGGACGGCTGGTTTTTGCTGTACTGCTTAAAAGAGCTGGTTGGCAGCGGAAAACTTAAATTGCCCGCAAAAGAAGAGAAAAAATCACTGACAATATTAATTGTGACGAATTATTGAGTAATGTAAAAAACCTAGAGGATTTTTCCCGTAGGTTTTCTTTTTAATGAACTGTTCTGACTGATTAAGACGAGAAAATCCCGTCGTTTTAGGCTTTAAAATACTGCCGTTAGACAATTATGATAATTTTGACAATGACAGAGTTTCTATGGTATAAGTAATTAGAATCAATTTGACAGGCTCTACATATAAATTAACAAAAATATAACATAAAAAGGAGTAGCGCAGATGGAAAACGGCCAAAAAATGTTCTTTGACTTCATCATGGAACGCACGCAAGACGGCAAGCAAGAAGCAATGAAAGCGGCTTTAGAGGAGTTCTTCAAGCCGCCGCAAGAAGGCATGTTTGACCCCGATGCTTTCAGGAAGCGCATTGAAGCCATAACATCCTTGCTGAAACCGGAAGCCGTTCCGGAATTCCAAAGGATGATGAATCCTTTCGGCGACATGAAAGACGACGAACCGGTAGAAATCAAAAATGTGCTGAAACAGCCAGGCAAGGACAAATGGAAAGATGACTGGCAGAAATTCTCAAAAGAAGAGTTGCGGGAAGCATTCGAGTATGCCAAAAAAGCCCACGAGATGGAATGCGACTGCTGGAATACCCATTGCGTATTCTACGGTGACTGCAAGAAATGCGTTGTCTTTCATTTGTGCTTGAAGCAGTTCCCGACCTGCCACAGGAAACTATTGGGGGAACTGGAGGATCACTATATCATCTTCAGCCGCGACAAATAGTTCGTGTTTTACAAATTGTCTCACTTTTGCCGCAACAAGAACCTGCGGTGCAAAGCATGAGAGCACTGGGAGCAGGCATAGCCTACTGATTAATTGAATGAAAGGATGCACCAAAATGCAAGAAGAAAAAAATATACTGGAGCAGCCGAATAAGTTTAAGTGGAGAGAAAACCCTCCGAAAGTAACACCCAAGGAAATGCGTGTAGCAATGATGACCGCCCGTGAAGCGGACAAATTCGAGTGTGATTGCTGGAATACAAAATGCCCGAATTTCGGCGACTGCCGGAAGTGCGTTGTCTTTGAAATGTGCTTGAACCAGCTGCCCACCTGTTTAAGGGACCTGCACGAGGAACTGCAGCATCATTACCTTGCCCACCAGGGCAAGAAATAAGCAAGTCTCACCAGTTAATAAAAAAGCAACCCACGGGACCGTTTTTATCCCGTGGGTTGCTTTTTGCCTTTCAAATTATGGAGTTCAACTTCAGTTGAAAGCATCGGGATATACGATAGTATCAAATACTTCCCCTGTATTGGAATCCTGAATGTGTATCGTAGTCTTTATATTTTCAGGATTTTTACCGTCAAATACCTGGTAAAACATGCTTGACAGCCCAAGACTAAAAGTTGCAAAGGCATCAAAACTGTTTTCGTATATTTCCCTCTCCACCACCATGGTAAATTCAGTATAAGACTTATTGGCCTTTATTTCTTTAATGGATGGGAAATCACTGCCGCCGGCTATTTCGTCCATTGTTTTTTCCAGGCTTTCTTTCATCTCGTCAATCATTTTTTTATGTGCCGCTTTAGTCATTTTATAGGTCAAAGACCCGTCGCTGTTTACCGTTACAGAAATTATCCCCTCTTCCTGCTCCGCCTCGGCTTTAATTTGTTCAGGGTCTTCATCGGCTATCAGGGAGGCGGGAATGGTTATTTCGACATTAAACAGGTTTTTGTCCACTTCTATTGTATCCTTTTCCTCGTCGCTACTGCTGTTCACATCAGCAGCACCATCACTTTGCTTCTGAGAATCGCTATTGACTGCCTGGCCGCCGTTTTCTCCTCCGCAGGCGGTTAAAAACAATAATAGCAGGATTGCCAGCAGTATGGTTATTCTTTTCATTTTAAAACCCCCTTCACCAGGCTATTCGACAAAAGGAGATAATTTCCTGCCATATCTGGAAAATATTGCACCTGGATTTAAAACATCTCCGGCAGGGCGAGCCATCTGTATTGTAAAAACCTTAACATAATAATAACCTCCAGCCAAAAGGCCGGAGGCATCTTTTGCTATTCATTCCTGTGGTGATTCCTGCCCAAAAGGAGCTGCATTAGATTGATAGCACTATAGTATATGCCGTCCGATAGATTGTGTTCAAGAAAAAAAGCCCCTTCCCCATGATATGGTTAATTGCAAGTTTTATTGC
>DGEC01000006.1 GCA_002385745.1 Firmicutes bacterium UBA3936 | reverse complement strand
CCTTATAGGTAGGCTACAAACCCGTTAATGTACTGAAACTGAACGGTTTTTCAGTTTTTTGTTATGATAAGTAAACGAACTTATCAGAGACAAAACGCACTGTTCAGCCTTGAATTATAGTCATTAAGGAAAATTTAAGGCTGTTGTCGATCTCCAGGGTTTTTTGCATTATTATAGATCGACGACAATTTCCCAGATCATGCAATTATAGCTTTTATTCTACTAAAATTTAGAAAAACCTGTTTATACAGCGGAAAAGCTCTTTGAAGCTAAGCTGTACTGTAAGTAAGGTTTTTTACCCACTTTCCGGATCTGAAATGTATGATGCAGAGGATGCACTTGACAAATTCTTCAGTTAAGGCAACGGCATAGACAAGGTGGACGGGCAAGTGGAGCACAAGGGCGGCTATGACGGTTAGAGGCACGCCGATAAACCACATGGTGCAGCCTTCTATCAACAGAGAGGTTCTTGTGTCTCCGCCACCTCTGAAGATGCCGACAATGAACATGATGTCGAGCGATCTGATAATGAATACTGCGGAAATGGTATACAGAACGAACCTTGCGGAAGCTGCCGTCTCAGGGGATACATTAAACAGTTTCAGAAGCTGGGGAGCTGTCGCTGCCAGTATCGCTCCCAGGACAAGCCCCACGAGGAAAGCAAGAACTGTAAACTTTCTTGCATAGCTCCTGCTTTGTTTCTCTTTGTCTGCGCCGATGCTGTTGCCGATCATGACCGAGGCGGCGCTGCAAAGGCCTATCATAACGACAAAGAACAGGTCATGAATTGTATTGCAGATTTGAATAACGGCTACCGCCTGGGAGCCGATTCTGCCGTATGCTGCAAGATACACAACACTGGCCAGCCCCCAGCAGACGTCATTAAGCAGGGCGGGCAGGATGACCGCGTATGCTTTTTTCACAAAACCGGCTGTGATATCCGTCAACTCTTTCAGGGAAGCGGCAAGGGCGGTTTTCCGGGAGTAGATAACAGCTATTAAAATTATGGTTTCTACTATTCTGGCAATCACGGTGGCTATGGCCGCTCCCCGGACACCCAGGGCGGGGCCGAGTTTGCCGAAAATCAGGATGTAGTTCAGCACCACATTGGTGCAGAGGGCGGAAATGCTTACCAGCATAGGCAGTACGGCATTACCGACGGAGCGGAGAGAAATGTTGTAGATAAAGGTGATACCGGTAAAAAGATAAGCGATAAGAACAATCTGCAGGTAGCTGCCGCCCAGTTCCAGTATCGCATCTTCTTTGTTAAACAGGGAAATAATGAAGGCGGGGTTTGCCCACCCGACGGCAACAAAAATTAAGGACACAATGAGTGATGAAACTATTCCCAGGCCGACAAAGCGCCGGATATTTGTGATATCCCTTTTCCCCCAGAACTGGGAGATAAAAACACCGCAGCCTGAGCAAATGCCGATTAAAATCATGTGATAAAAAAAGAAATACTGGTTGGCAATGCCAACGGCGGCAATTTCAAATTCTCCCAGTCTCCCCACCATTACCGTGTCCACCATATTCAAAAAAGAACCCAAAAAGTTTTGAATCATTACAGGCAGTGCCAGTTTTAAAAGCATCCGCAAATAGTTCCTATCTGCAAATACACCTGAAACCAGTCCGTTAATACCTGCCATATCTCTTCCTCCGTCTGCAGCAAATATTATTGGAGTGCACCTTTGAACAAGGTGTGGCAGAAAAGAAAAAGCCGCAAGCCGCATTTATTATACTATTGGTTGCAGGGTTTGTAAATCACAAGTGCGGTATTGCCTGCGGCGGGTAAAAGCAATATTTTTAGAAAAGTCCTGCAAGAAGCAATATTAGTTTCTTGCAGGGCTTTTCAGTCCTTTGGCGGTTCTACTGTTGCGAAGGAGTTTGCATGTTGGATATCAGCAGTTATGAAACAGGTTCTACCGGGGTTCTCCGTCGTATTCCGTTACGTTGTACTGACCATTGCCGTGGGTGGCAAAAATAAAGGGCCTGTTGATTTTGAGAAATCTGAGCGGCAAATGTTTTGTGCCGCGGGGGACATAAATCATACAAGTCTTGGTGATAATATACTTCTTGCCATCAATCCAGATTTCTATTTCCGCTCCCAGGTCCGTAGGATCCTCTTTATTGCTGCCGATAAAGCAAAGAACCTCATCAAAGTCATGCACATGAGTTTTTACGTCCGGCCCGGGTTTTGCCTTGTCATTCAAACCCCAGACCCAGTGGCATTCGGAGTACATACTCCCTCCCGTAACTCTTTCATCCAGCCACAGCAGCGAGGTAAAATCTAAAACCTGCTCACCTTCCCTTGGAATCTTATAAGGCGGATCAAAATAAGTTATGATATTCTTTTCTGAAAATCCCGGCTTTGACATCTCATTCCTCCTTTATTTACTTGAATTTGAGCGCCCGGCGACAACACCACTGCAACATGTGTACTCCTGTGAAAATTATCTATGGTTTTAGTATAGCATACAAGGCTGTTTTATTAAGGAAAATCGGGAAAAAAATCAACGAATTTCCGGTATGATCTGCGGAATACAGGATATGCTAGTGTTATGCCTCTTTTCCCCGGGGTGGTGCCGGTGACCAGACACAAAGAAATCATTATAGTCCTGCTGGTTGTCAATGCCCTGTTAACGGTTGTACTGCTGTTTGCTGCAGGTAAATCGCAGCCTGCCGGGGCCGGTCAGGAACCGCAGGAAAAATTGACGGATGCAAGCAATGATCTTTTGCTGTCTATGCTTTACCCGTACATAGAGACGGCTGTCAACGGGCATTACAAGGAAATGAACGGCTACGGGGTGCAGATTCCGCCGCAGTCAATGGAAGTTTTGGCTTTAAAACGCCTGAACAAAACAAACTCCTTTTCCTTTGCCGTTACCGTCAGGGTGACGCCTTATACGGCGGGATACCGGAAAATCGGCGAGGATGTTCTTGCCTTTGAAATAAACCACGGCATTGTCCGTATGACTTCATTTAAGCACCTGCAGGATTTCCCGCATCCCTGAGGTTTGCGGAATGCTCCTGCAAAAGGAGAAAAATGCGCAATTTCTGGAAAGGCTTCTGGCTGCTTGTCTACCCGAAAATCTGGATAACATCAACCCTTCCTTTTCTGGTGGGAACCGCTCTTGCCTACGGCATGACAAAACAATTTAACCTGTACTGGTTTCTGGTTAGTTTGGCCGGTTTGTATTTTATAGAAATAGGCAAAAATGCCGCCAATGATCTGGTCGACTACCTGTCAGGAGCCGATCTGGCAGTGGCGGAAGAAAATATTACGCCTTTCAGCGGCGGGAGGAACCGTGTACTGGTTAACGGGTACCTCAACCTGCAGGATGCGGCGGCAATTACGGTTGTTATGCTGATTATCGGCAGTCTCTTCGGTTTGTACATTACTTTTTGCAGGGAAGCACAGATTTTCTGGATCGGCTCTGCAGGGTTGTTTCTGGCTTACGCTTACAGCCTGCCGCCCTTTAAACTTGCCTACCGGGGGCTGGGAGAGCTGGCGGTCGGCATTGCATTCGGGCCCTTAATAGTCAGCGGCGCCTTTGTCATCCAGGCTCATTTTCTGACCTGGGAAGTTTTTTGGGTTTCGCTGCCCATAGGCTTTCTGGTTGTAAACATCTTGCTCATCAACCAGTATCCCGACTATGAAGCGGACAAAAGCTGCAACAAGCGCAACTGGGTTGTCCGCCTGGGCAAGGCCAGGGGACTGCGGGTTTATTCTTTGCTTTTCGCCCTTGCTTACCTATCCCTGGCCCTATTATTCCTGCTGACCAAAAACCCGCTTTGGCTTCTTACCTTTGTCAGCCTGCCGCTTGCCGTGCGGGCAGTCCGGACGGCTGCGTCAGCCCTGAACAACATATCGGAGTTTATCGGAGCTAATGTCAATACTTTCTACATCTACCAGCTAACCGGGCTTTTTATGCTGGTTTCCGCACTTTTGTGCAGCCGGTTTTAAGAAGTATGTTGGGAAGTATGTATAAAGAGTAAAAGAGCGCAAAGCGTTGGCTTGCGCTCTTTTACCGGTGCGTTGTTCTGTTTTGAGATGCTGCGGATAGTACGAGTGCTGCTCTGAACTTGCTTCTTTGCTTACGGTGTCTGTTACTGTGTTGACTGACTGTTTCAATACTGCGTTGTTATCTTTAGTGTTTTTGCAGTGCTGTTGTGTCTTGGCTTTGGCGACTGGTGCTTATGTTCTGTATTTTTGCCGTGTAGCTGCTGTGTCTTTTACTTGTTCCCTGGTGCAGCGGTTTCTGGGATATTGCCGCTTTTGGATTTCGGTTATTGCTGTGGAGTTGCTTTATTTGAAAAGCTTTGTTTGCTGGCAATACTGTTTCGACAAATTTCACTGTGCTTGTTCCTTCATGCACTTATAATTTAACAATAATGCACATTTTTTACCACGGTAGTATTTAAGAATATTTGGCATGGTACTTGTCGCGGTTCACCAATCTGCCCTTGTGGCTGTTCACAAATTAAAAGCGGCAGAATAGTTCTTCCTTATAACTAATTTTGCGTCGGTCAGCCTGCCAATACTGCAAATAAAGAAGCCTGCCGGTGAATAACCTGGCAAAAATTGCAGACAGCAGGAGATATTGTATATTATTCCGCTAAAGTGCCTTCATTTTTTTTGTTAATATTCACAATTAACATAACATTATGTTATAATTATCTTAAAAGAAACAGGGGGTATTTTCATGATCAGCATTAATGATGCCGCAGCCGCATTTGCTGTTTATGACCCTGCAAAAAAAATCGCTCATGATAGCAAGCTGGTTTCATTCAAGCTTTTTAATAAAAACTTTGACAGCTTCCGTACAGATTATTTGTATGTCGGTAAAATATCCAACCTGCCGCCGCTCCAGAATATTAAAGGAAAAGTAAGTTTTCTCCTGCTCGCGGACGCGGAGTTGCCCGCCGTCCTGCACAGCAGCCATCTGATTAACTATATTCTCCTTGAACCCGGGCATGGCTTGGAAGATATTATCAACAACCTGCAGGATCTTTTTGCAGTCCGGGAATATATTGGCGAATCGGGCAAGAAGCTTCTGCAAGCCCTGGCAGAAGGGAAAAACATTCAGGAAATACTGAACATCAGCTATGAAATCCTGGGCAATCCCGTCATGCTTACCGATGCCACCCACCACCTGCTCGCCCATGCCGGCTGGGATGAAACCCTCGATGAACCGGAATGGCAGCATTACCTGAAATATGGTTATGTATCCGACAGGCTTGCCCTGGCTGTCGGCAACGACCTTTCTTTCCGGCAGGAAATGACCAGTCACATTGTCCGTCCCGTTATTATTCAGTATGAAAATATTCACAAGCACCCGCAAATCGTTAGCAGGGTCTATGCCAATGGAATTAATATCGCCTACCTGTCGATTTTGGCGGCAAACAAGCCTTTCTCCTCTGCCGATCTTGAGCTGGCATCGATGATCAGTGAAGTAGCATCCGTTATCATGCAGCATTCGCAGGACAAACTGGTTGTCGCAAACACCCCTGTGGAATCATTTATTATTGAACTTTTGAAAAACAATTACGATGAGAAGTATATCGAAGAAAAAACAAGCAATTTCCAGCTGAACTTCTTTAATGATATCTGTCTAATCTACCTCCATGCCGGTGAAATATTTGATTCGGCCGAAAAAATGTTTTTTGTAAAAACACTGATGCAAAACTTTTTTGTCGGGAGCATCAGCGTTATTTACAAGGGGAATGTGCTGGTGGTAACGGAATGTGAAAAGAACAACCGGTATTTGCTGCCCCAAAACAAGCTGGAGTCTTTTATCTCCCTGCTGAAAACCCACAGCTTGTACGCAGGCATAAGCCGCCGCTTTAACAGCCTTACTGAAATTCAATTGCACTACGACCAGGCCGTTAATGCCTTGAAAACCGGCCGGCACCTGCAGCATCCGGGGCCGCTTTTCTACTACGAGGACTACTTCCTCCACTACCTGGTTGACTCCATCCTGGAACATGACAACCTGAAAAATATCTGTCATCCGCGAGTGCTGGAGATTATCCTCAGAGATAAAGAAAAGTCCAGCAATTACGCCGTCAGCCTTTACACATACCTGCAGCACAACGGCGATATCCAGGCTACCGCCCAGGCAATGCACCTGCATTATAACACCATGAAGTATCGTTTGCAGAAAATATCTGAAATGCTTGAAGCCGATTTAAATGACAACAACACCATGCTGAAATGCAAGTTAACTTTTTTGGCATTGGAAAATTATCATAGAATAAGCTTTGTCGATTATTTTCAGAAAGTTAAAATCCCGGAAGAAACCCCTTATCTTATCTAGACAATTGCAACTGCTCCTTGACTGGGTCTGCTTAGCATTGTATAGTTGGTTTATGGGAGATGGTAACAGTGATAATCAGAAAAGCAAAAATGTCCGACGTTGAAGACATCCACAAACTAATAACCTACTATGCCGATAAGGGGCAAATGCTTCCGCGGGCCCGCTCCACCCTTTATGAAGGCATTCGCGAGTTCTCTGTCATAGAAAAAGAGAACATGCTGATAGCAGCAGGTTCTCTTCACATTTTATGGGAAGACCTGGCCGAAATCAGGGCGCTGGCCGTGGCGCCTGACCATCTAAAGCAAGGACTGGGGAGATCACTGGTTGACACCTTCCTTGCGGAGGCAAAAGAGCTTGGACTGCCCCGCGTTTTCGCCCTGACATACAGCCCGGGCTTTTTCAAAAAATGCGGGTTCCGGCTGGTCAATAAAGAAGATTTGCCGCAAAAAGTCTGGAAGGAATGCGTCAATTGCCCCCAGTTCCCCAACTGCGGGGAAAGCGCCCTTATTATTGACCTGGAATAATTTCTACCGGCTTATTAAAAGAGCGCCGGGCAAAAGCCCGGCGCTCTTTAATATTTTGGCCTAGCCGACTTTGAGAATAAGCGTCGCACTGGTGTCTCCGGCAGCACAGCCGGTGATCATGACATACCCGCCGCCTTTCAGGACGGCTTCTTCGATGCCTTCAATCAGCAGGCGGGCGACAGTGGGCGCCTGGGGATGTCCCCATACCAGGGAACTGCCGTAATTGTTAATATTTTCGGCTTTAAGTCCCAATTCCTT
>DGEC01000044.1:3123-3743 GCA_002385745.1 Firmicutes bacterium UBA3936 | reverse complement strand
ACTGCCGAAAATGCGGAAGGCGGCCGGCTGTACCTGGCGGACGGTGCTTCTCTCTTAATCAGGAAAAACGGTCAGGTTATCTATAAAAAAGAACCGGATGACGGGGACGCCGAGGCGGCAACAGTGGAAAGCTACCTGCAGGAGCAGGGGCTCTGGAATGACGGGCTGAAACTTGACCTTTTGTATCCAGTCTCAGAGGACGTTGTCTGCCATCGCTATGTCGGCACTTTTCAGGGTTTTCCCCTATTTTCCTGCGCAACCGAAGTTTTTCTTCAGGATAAACAGGTAGTGGAGGTACGGATTAACCCTTTGGTCCCGCTTGGTTTTTCCGAAAACAAAGTTACGGCAATTTCGGCGCTGGCTGCTGTTAAAATTTTTGTTGCGGCCGGGCACAATTTTTCTGAGAGGAAAATAGCCGATATTTCACTTGGGTATTACAGTCCATACTATGATGCCAGCAGCTGGGAAGCCGCTCCTGTATGGAGAATAGCTGCTGCTGACGGCCGGGCGTTTTATATTAATGCTTTTTCCGGTGATATTGAAAGTTATGAATAAGAAAAAAGGAATTCTCTTTTTAAAGCAGAAACTAACTAAAGACAACCTGTTTTTATGCGAACAAA
>DGEC01000044.1:0-2923 GCA_002385745.1 Firmicutes bacterium UBA3936 | reverse complement strand
GCACTGCTGACGGAAGCGCCGGTAACAATAGAGAATTTGCCTAACATCCACGATGTACATGTGCTTGTGGAAATACTAAAATATTTAAACGTTGGGGTTAATTGGGAAAGTCCTTCAAAACTGCGTATTGACGGCTCTACTTTGCAGGAGCGCCGGGTCCCTTATGAATTGGTAAAGAAATTGCGCGCTTCATATTATTTAATGGGGACTTTACTGGGGCGTTTCGGGCGGGTGGAAATCCCTGTGCCGGGCGGCTGTGATCTCGGCCCTCGCCCCATCGACCAGCACCTGAAGGGCATGGCCGCTCTGGGCGCCGATATTGAAGTCAGGCACGGGATTATCAAAATGAAAGCCGGCAAATTAAGAGGAGCAAACATCTACCTTGATGTGATAAGTGTCGGCGCAACTATTAATATCATGCTGGCGGCCACCAGGGCATGCGGAAAGACGGTAATCGAAAATGCGGCCAAAGAGCCGGAGATAGTCGATGTCGCCAATTTTCTGAATGCCATGGGAGCCAGGATCCGCGGTGCCGGCACCGATGTAATCCGCATTACCGGCGTCAAAGAGCTCGGTCCGGCAAGTCATTTTGTTATTCCGGACAGGATAGAAGCGGGCACATACATGGTTGCCGCAGCGGCAACGGGCGGCGATGTTACTGTTAAAGACATTATTCCGAAGCACCTTGATCCAATCACGGCGAAACTGCGGGAAATGGAGATTTCCATAGATGTAATGGATGACAAGCTCAGGGTTTTGGGAAATCCCTTTCCGCGGGCTGTGGATATTAAAACTTTTCCTTACCCCGGTTTTCCCACGGATATGCAGTCTTTGGCCATGGTCCTTTTGACCCAGGCCGAGGGCACCAGTATTATTACAGAAAACGTTTTTGAAGGGCGATTTAAACATGTGGACGAATTAAAAAGGATGGGTGCCCGCATTAAGGTTGAAGGGCGGACAGCCGTTGTAAACGGCCGCAACCAGCTAAGCGGGGCTCCCGTAAAGGCTACCGATCTGCGGGCCGGCGCGGCTTTTATTGTTGCCGGTTTGATTGCGGACGGGGAAACGGTTGTCAGTGATATCGGTCATGTTTACCGGGGTTATGAAAGGATCTGCGAGAAGCTTTCAGCTCTGGGCGCCAGGATTGAAGAAGAAGACTAGGAAGGGTTGCTGTGCGGATTGTTTTAGCCAGACACGGAGAGACGACTGCCAATGCTGAAAGACGTTTTCAGGGCATCTTAGACTGTCCTTTAAATGAAGTGGGCAGGCGACAGGCAGAAGAGCTTGCCTGTGTCATTGCCCGGTATAAGCCGGGCAAAATTTTTACCAGCGACTTAATACGTTCTATTGAAACGGCAAAGCCTGCCGCCCGGCTGCTGCAGATCAGTCCCGTTGCCGATCCCGTGTTCCGTGAGTATTCCTGGGGAATCCTGGAGGGACTGACCTTGCAGGAAGCCCAAGACCGCTATCCGGAAATTTTTCATGTCTCTTTTGCGGACCTGCGCCGGCTGGAAATACCGCTGCAGGAGCAGCTTGCGGATTTTCGGACCCGTGTTAAAAAAGGACTGTCCCTGCTTCTGTCTCATGACAATTATGAAACAGTGGCTTTAATTGGCCATGGCCGCTATTTGAATGCCCTGGTGGTTGAGTTTCTCGGGCTGGATTTTAACGGTCCCTGGCCCTTTGTTTTTGCTTCCGCTGCCGTTTGTGTTCTGGAAGCAAAGGGCGGCCGCCGGCGCCTGTTAAGTTTTAATGAACATTACAGTAGACAAGGAGAATAAGATGCTGGAACTATGCATGCTGGCCAGTGGTTCTGCGGGGAATGCCGTTTACATAGGAACTGAAAAAACAAAAATCCTTATTGATGCGGGACTGAGCTGCCGGCGCCTGACTGCTGCACTCCAAGCCGTGAATACGGATGCTTCCTGTCTGGATGCGTTGTTTATTTCCCATGAGCATACAGACCATATTCGCGGCGCCGGTGTCCTGTCCAGACGGTATAAACTGCCCGTTTATGCCACTGCCGCCACCTGGGAGACAGCCGGCAGGCAACTGGAGGAAGTACCGAAAGATTTGCGCCGGGTACTGCCGGACTGCGGCAGTTATTCTTTCAGGGGCTTGGAAATTGAAACCTTCCCCGTTCCCCACGATGCGACAGGCCCTGTCGGCTTTGTTTTTCGTTCGGCAAGGAATGCGGCGGCCCTTGTGACCGACCTGGGACATATTACGACCCGGATTGTCGAGCGCCTGCAGAAACTGGACTGTCTTGTTCTGGAGGCAAATTATGACGAAGAAATGCTGCTTAGAGGGCCGTATCCCTGGCCGCTGAAACGGAGAATACTTGGCAGCTGCGGACACCTGTCAAATGAAGCGGCGGGAGAACTGTTGCTGAAAATTATTTCTCCACAGATGAAGCATGTAATATTGGCCCATCTCAGTGAACAGAACAACAGACCTCGCCTGGCTTACAAAGCCGTATGCAGCCGGCTGGAGCAGGCAGGCGTAAGCCACAGGCCACGGGTCCATATTGCCGCCCGCCAGAGTCCCAGCTGCTACCTCCGCCTGGCATAATCCGCTTTAGCAAAGCGGAAAGCAAGGCAGCCGCAGCCAATTTGCCGTTTTAGAATATTTATGTCATAATTTTATGCGGTAAATAAATATAGTAAGAATTAGTAATTATATAAATGGGGGTGTTTCTGTGGATTACTTCGATAGAATCGGACGAAAAAGCGACAGGCTGAAAACATTTCTTTCAGCCCTCTTCGGCGCCCTGGTGGGCGGAATATTGATGGCTTTGCTGATTTTTCGCTTTTATCTTCCGGACCGGGGGCTGGACTCTTTGCCGAACAATTATCCGCCCCGCACAGAACAGCCTAAAATTGAGTTTAAAGAGCAGGATTTGCCCTGTCTCTTATACACATCT
>DGEC01000007.1 GCA_002385745.1 Firmicutes bacterium UBA3936 | reverse complement strand
ATACTTTTTAGCAACGATGCATTCGGCTAGCATTTAGCTACCGAAAAACTCTTTAACGATCAGGTTGACCAGTGCGACCTGTTTAATGAGTCCATTAAGTATTTTGCCAACATCTTGAATCCTTTTAACCCTATATTAAGGAAAAAGCTGGCTGAAATCACAGCGCTTAACCTTCCGATAGAAATAATTGCGACAAGTCATGGGGTTATTTGGCGTGACAATCCGCTGCAGATTGTTAAAAAATATGCCGAGTGGGCAAGTGACTATCAGGAAAATCAAATTACCATTATCTATGATACAATGTGGAACGGGACGAAACTGCTGGCTGAGAAGATAGCGGAGGGAATCAGGCAGGCTGACCAAGATGTGAACGTTAAAGTCTATAATCTTGCCAAAAGTGATGAGAACGATCTAATCACCGAGGTTTTCAAATCGAAAACCGTCGTTATTGGCTCACCGACAATGGGAAACAGCATCTTGCATTCGGTGGCAGGTTTTATTCATCTGATGAAATTGCTTAAATTCAAAGGTAAAAAAGCTGCGGCATTCGGGTGTTACGGCTGGAGCGGAGAATCCGTAAAAGTAATAAATGAATTAATGGCCAATGCAGGTTTTGAAGTTGTGTCGGAGGGATATAAAAACCAGTGGAATCCTGACGTTGATGCTCAAAGGGAAGCAGTGGATTTCGGCAAAGCAATAGCATTGTAAACAGCTTAACATAGTTGTTTAAAAGGCCTGCGGGCTCTTTTTTCATGTTTTGCAGTTGGGATATAACGCCAAAACAGGGATTGCTTAACTCATATAGACATGTTATTGTAAAACTATAAAAACACGAATTTTCAGAATTCTTACTATCTGGAGGTTTAAATGGTTAGTAAAACTTATTTGGACAGTTTTATCCCCGCCGGAGCAAAAGTTGAGGAATGTACAAAATGCGGCATCTGCCTGCAAAACTGCCCGGTAATGAAAATGGAACCGGAAGAAGCCAGGGAGGAAATAACCCGCCTGCTCAACGGTGAGGAAAGCAAACGCGTGCTTAAAGAGTGCACTTTCTGTTTTACTTGTAATCATTATTGTCCCAACGGCTTAAAACCTTACAATCTGATTATGGAAAGGATAGTTGAATATAATCGCAAGCATAAAAGGCAACTGCCGCCCTGGGTAGTGTACATGATCAACGGAAAAAACGAAGCGGGGTTTTTTAATGAACAGTATGAAATGGCTTCTGACGAACAGAAAGCGGTCATCAAGAGATGGAGCGAAATACCCCCCAAATCACAAGACGTATTATTTATTGGCTGCTATGGCAGAACCGTTCCTTTCAGCATTGAGCGGGCTAAAGCTTTGCAAATTCTGCACAAATTCGGCCCCAGGGATATTTGCTGCGGAGACATTGCTTACCGCTTCGGCGATTACCAGTCTTTTAGCGAGATGGCGGAAAAGGCTTTTAACCGCTTATCCTTATTAAAAGCGGACCGCCTGGTCTGCTACTGTGCCTCCTGTGCGCACTATTTCGGGAGAATCTGGCCCGAATGCCATGGACTGGAACTGCCCTTTGAAATCATTACTTTGCACGAGTGGCTATGGGAGCAGTATCAGCAAGGGAATTTACAGATTCAAAAGAGAATGGAGCAGGACGTTGTTATTTCTGATTCCTGCCATGCCGGCGGACTTGGAGAGCATTTCATGAATGTGGTCCGGGAGTTGTATGAGGCGGCCGGCAGGAATGTGGTTGAATTGGAAAATAATAAATATGATTCACTCTGCTGCGGGGTCGGCAGCCTGCTAAGAAGCGACAGCCAAACAGGTGTCAATGAAGATACGCAGAGAAAACTAAAACAAATTTTGGCGGCAGGAATTGCTGATGTATGCTTTGACTGCCACGGCTGCGTTGCCAGTCTGGGCCCGGCGGTAATGGGGACAAACCTGAAACTCCATTATGCCATAGACGATCTCCTGGAAGCCTTCGGAGGCGCGGCCGAATAATTAAAAACTAAAGAAAGAGAATTCTCTTGGCAAAAAAGCTCCACTGTTGTTTCAACAGGGAGCTTTTTGCTGCGCCCGGCATGGGCGACAGCCTGGCCGTGAGACCCTGTCACTAACCGAGCAGTTCTTTGCTTAACCGCTCGATCTCTTTGCTTATTGCTTTGTATACGCCGGGGTATGTGCTGCCCGGCCCGCCAACGGTGGAACAGGGAATGAAGTAAAGGCCGCCTGTTTTTTCCCAGACTTCCCTGCAGATTTTTTCAGTTTCCTGGGCGATTAATTCCTGTGTCCAGTCGACCCGGTCAACCTTCCCGTTGTCTATTCCGCCCATGAAAGCAATTTGCCCGCCATATTGTTTTACCAAATCAGGTATGTTATTGGTTGATAAACATCCCTGCCAGATGTCAATGCCCATTTCAATCATGTAAGGGACAAGATTGGCCGCGTAGGAATCACTGTGATGTACAATCAGCTCCACACCGTTTTCCTTAAAATACCCGTATATTTTTTTGTAAGCGGGCACTATAAATTCAGCAAACATTTGCGGCGACAGGAAAGAAGAAATTTGGCTGCCCCAGTCATCGTGGTGGAGTATACAGTCGGGTTGCAGGTGTTTGACCAGTTCTCTGGCAACTCCCAGCTTATACTCCGTTATGTAGTCGATTAGTTCATGCATTGCTTCCGGTTCTTCATAAAAATTAATCAGGGTGTCATCCATTCCCATTAAATAATGCAACTGCTCAAAAACACCCGGCGCGCACACAACAGTTAAGAATTGCTCGCTGCGGTCTATGGCGGCAGCCTGCTTTTTGACATGCTCCCAGTCCGACTCAACTGTTTCCAGGGGAGGAGCTTTTACCACGTCCCGCCACTCCTTAATATCTTTTACAACTTTGTGCTCTTCATCATGCACAGGGAACGGGCCGGGCACGTGTTTTGGCCACCTTATTGTTACTCCCCAGGCATTTTTCGCTTCACCGCCGGGCCCGGGCATAGGTCCGGCCTTGGCTGAGACCGGATCCCCCATAATCATGCCCAAGGCCTCAAACTGATTGACTAACCTGTCAGGATTACCGCCCCTGATGGTTTCCAGCAAATTTTGTCTTTTGGTTAGCACCTGATAATACCTCCTCTTTAATGGCTTTTCCGGCAGGCTCCCTTTCTGTCCTTTTTATCTTGCAAATGATCGTTGCAGTAACGGCAGCCATTTCACAGTTGGATCACCTGATTCCGTTGTTTTGCTATTAATTGTACTACAGATCCGCTTTTTTCTCACGGTTGTTTTTGTGCAGCAAAAAAGCAGAAAATATTCTCTCACCGTCAGGCAGCAAAGAACATATATTGTTGTTATAAACTGCAAGGAGGAATTTGCATGGGCAAGATGATAAAAATTCCGTCTCTGCTGAACTGCAGAAAAGACAGTGTGGGTGCCTGCGGACTCAGCGTGGACGACTCAACGCATAACAGGATTAAAACTGATATGAACCGTGTTCTGGCGACGCTGCCAAGCGCCAGTACGCATGCACAGATAGGAAGACTGTATTCCGTAATTGTAAATATTAACACCGTAGACGGTTCCGGTTTATTGCGCCAGATTCTTTTTAATAATACTTCAAATCAGACAATGTATCTCGATAAAATTGCCTTCAGTTCCGTCGTCGATTTCCCCCTGGATACCCCCCTTAACTATGTGCAAAGTGTAACTATCACTATAATTAAAAATGTTGTGATTATAGATCCGGGAGAGCCGCGAACGCCGGCAAATCTTAATACGGCTTTTGCCGATGAATCGGCGCTTGCTGTCAGTCAAAACCCGAACAGCACCGGCGGCAGCCCCATCTTTGCCATTAGGCCGCTGGGTGATTATTCTTCTCTTGATTTTGACGGGCGCATAGTGGTCCCTCCCAATACCAACCTGGTTATACAATACCTTCTCCATGAGGCGCCGAATGATTTCTTTCTACAGTTTTGGTCAACGGTAACCTGGTATGAACTTTAGAGTACAAAGCCGGCCTTGTTTTCGGAGGCAGGCAAAAAGAGGGAATAAAAAACGCGCTTCCTACCGATGCGCGTTTTTTGCTCCCGGCCCGTTATTAAAATAAGCTGGACACCGTTGCTGAATAATACTTTCACTGTGCAAGACTAGGGAAAAACCGGGGATGAAAAGGAAAACATCGGCCGGGATGAAGGGTAAAGCGGAGCAATGTAGAATTTAAACAAAAAGGCCGCATGATTGCAATGCTTAAATGCGACCGAAAATGATTTAAAGGAGGCATGTGCTCAACATGGCAGGAATGGAAAATTTGAAGAACATTGTGCGGGAACCAAATGTTGTGGAATTGTCGCCTTGGCAATCTATTCATGAGGAAATCAAAGAACCGATGGTGACGGGACTTGGGCCGTTCGATATCCCTGAATCTGTTTTGGCAATGGGTTTTGCCCGTATTACAAAACCGGTAATATTGGGCGCTCCCACTCATAAACACCCCTTCGACCAGTGGGTTTACCTGATAGGCGAAGGCGAAAATTTTGCAGAACTGGATGCCGATATTGAAATGACCCTTGGCGACAGAATTGTGAAAATTAATTATCCCTGTTACATTTTTATTCCTAAAAATGTCATGCATTGCCCGCTGGATGTTAAACGTGTCGGCAAGCCGTTTCTCTTTATTGATGCCAGGGTTACCGAAGAGGCATCGGTGCGCCCCGACAGCATAAAGAAATCACCTCAGGTTAAGTACATAGCCATGAAAAAGGAAGAAGAGTAGTTATAGACCTGTGTACATGTTTAATTTAAAAGCAGGATGCCCAGGATGCCGTTTTGGCATCCTTTTTCATATTCTCAGCTGCCCTTATGTTATCATGGCATAAGGTTGCCTGTGGCAGTTCCTAGGCTGCAATCCCAAAATAGCAGCTATTTGTTTTTCAGAGGAAATATATTTACTGCGTGGAATAATAGCTGCAGACCATTTGCCGGGAGGATAGTAACATGAATTCGATCCAAGTATTAATTAACCAAAGGGTGTCTGAATATTACTGGCTGCATGATTTTAACTGTGCTGTAACCACGCTCTTAATCTTGTCGGAAATAATGAATCTGGAACTGAATCCGCAGGTTCTGGATGCCGCTGTCGGCATGCACGGAGCGGGCAAATATGGTGCTCAATGCGGATTAGTGGAGGGTTCGTTGATGTTTATCGGCCTTGATGGAAAACGGAAAGGGAATAGCACCGCGTCTATAGTAAAAGATTGTTGTTCTTTTGCTTCACAATTTGAAAAACAATTCGGCAGCCTGTTGTGCAGGGAGCTGCGGCCTGAAGGATTCAAACAGGACAACCCACCCCATCTTTGTGAGAAGCTGACTCAACGTGCTATCAGGTTTATATTTGATTTTCTCAGCAAAACTTTTCAGGGCGATTAACAGAGCAGGAGCTGTAGTAATGCGTTTGCAGGAAGCTTCTCCGGGGGGAGGACTGTCAATCAGTCCTCTTCCGTCTGATACTGGTACTGGCCGTTGCCATGGGTCGCAAAAATGAACGGCCTGTCAATCCTGATGTATTTCAGCGGCAGGTGGCTTACACCGCGGGGAATATATATCATGCATGTCTTGTTAATGGTGTATTGCTTGCCGTCAATGGTAATTTCCAGCTCTGCCCCCAGGTCTGTAGGGTCATCCTTGTTGCTGCCGATGAAGCAGAGGACTTCGTCAAAATCATGGCTGTGGCTTTTCCATTCCGTGAATATCCCGGGTATCCGCTTGCCCCAGATCCAATGGCATTCGGAATACATGGCCCCTCCTGTGACTTCGTCTTTCAACCAAAGCAGTGAGGTGAGATCGATGGGATATTCGCCGACTACTTCTTCTTCTTGAAATTCTTTTAGACGTTCAAAGGTGGTTATAATATTTTTTTCTGAAAATTTCGGTTTTTTCATAGAGAAATTCTCCTTTCTGTGTTTTAATTTTGCTCCGGGTTTGTGCCGGCAGGGAGTCGGCCGGCTTTGTTCGTTAAATGCTCTCCAGTATTACAATCAGTTTCTTCTCTATTGCTTCTGCAATTCCTTTAATATCCGGTCCTATTTTCAATCCCGCAGGTATAAACAGGCTTCCATTACAAGTTAGTGTAAAATTACTTTAGG
>DGEC01000094.1 GCA_002385745.1 Firmicutes bacterium UBA3936 | reverse complement strand
CCCCCCTTATTCCAGCCAGCCCAAATACTTTCCTGAAAACCCGTCAATAAAAGCGCTCATTCTGCCAAAGCTGACCTGCCAGGCCGGTCTGGCCAGAATCATCGTCTCGCTGCCCGTATCAAGAAAATAAACAGGAGCAATATCCGTCACCTGTAGTTCTGCGTGTCTTTCGGTATTCTCCGCAATAACAGCCAGCGCTTCTTTCGGATCAATCAAAGAAAGCGGTTGGCCAAGGGGTTCCGCAAGGAGCAGTATTTGCCGGTTGTAATTAATTATCCCCTTATCTGAAAGCAGGATCTTTACCGGCGGTGACGGAGAAACAAGGCGGCAGCCCTGCTGGACGCAATAAAATACCAGCTCGCAGTTGTACCGTTGTTCTCTTCTGCTAAAGGCGGGAAAACCGGAATTAATTTTCCAAAGATACAGATCGGCGGGCCATCCGCCCATTAAATGCAGGTATTCAGCCGCTGCCCGCAGGATCTCTGCCGGTTTCAGGTAGCGGGTTCCCGGTTCATTGGCGGGAACGGCAAAATAAAACTCCCCGTCAGGATAATGACGCAGGCCTTTTTGCCCGTCCGTATATATTACGGCTCCGTCCCTTTCCTCAATGCGGCGCACTGTTGCCATATTAACGAAAAAACTGAGCAGCAGTTTTTCTTCATCCAATTTCTCCCTCTCCACCGTATATGAACTCATTACCGGATTTTTTTCCGGAAGCAGGATTTTCCGGTCACCGGCGGCAAAGGGGGCAAGATCCTCTGCTACGACAGCATAAAAAGTATCTGCGCCGGCAAAATATTTTTCCGCCTCTTCAGCCCACCCCGGCCGGAAATAATGATTTGGCGAGCGCCACCATTCTCCCAGGCTGTCCTCATACCAGACGGCATCTTCATCCTCCGTAAAATAAACCGCTGTTTTCAGTGATAAATCCTTTATTGTTGAACCGGCAAACCAGAGCGACGGGTCCGTGTTGACGGGAAAAACTACTTCTATTGTTTTACCCGTCTGAAAATCCGGCACATCGCTCTTTTCCGGGGCATGAGAAGGATTAAGCAGATGACGGCACCAGTCCCAGGTTTTCCTGTAATGCACGGACCAGGGAAAAACCTGTTTCCATGTATTTCCCTCGCCCAGGCGGATTACAGGGGCTATTATCTCCTCTAGCGGCTTTAATGAGCCAAAAGTAACCTGTTCATATTCCGGCCTCGTGGCGGTTTCCAGGTAAGGTTGCCCAAAAATCAACCGCACAGTCAGATACAGGCTCAGCATTACCAGCAAAAGAAGAATTACCGTTTTTATTCGTTCCCGCAAGGTTCTTCCTCCTCGCTGCCGCCTGCATGCAGGGGAATGCGGACCGTAACAGTTGTACCGCGCCCAAGTTCGCTTTCCATGGCTATAGTCCCGTTATGAGCCGCTGTTATTTCCCTGGCAATAGCCAGTCCTAGCCCGGTGCCCCCGTACTCCCGGGAACGGGTCTTGTCAACACGGTAAAAGCGTTCAAAAACACGCTCCCTGTCCTCTTCAGGAATCCCGATGCCGGTATCTGCCACCTTAATTACCGCTTCCCCTTCTGCGCTGTCAAGGGAAATAGTGATTTTCCCTCCCGGCTTTGTATATTTACAGGCATTATGGATAATATTGAGAAAAACCTGCTTGATTTTATCCCTGTCCACAAAGGCGGTAATGTTTTTTCCTCTGTCCTCAAAAAGCACCTGCCGCGGCTCTTCCCTGAATTCCACAGTCACTTCATTTACCGCTTCCTGAATTATATCGTCCAGGACTGCAGGAGCTTTGTGCCAGCCTACCTGCCGGCTGTCCAGCTGCGACAAGGCAAGCAGGTCCTTAACCAGACGGACCATTCTTTCTGTTTCCTTCTCCATGGTTGATAAAAAGGAGAGGCAAACCTGCGGTTCGTTCATGGCACCGTCCAAAAGTGTTTCCGTATAACTTTTCAAGGTTGTGAGCGGTGTGCGGAGTTCGTGGGAAACATTGGCAACAAACTCCTGCTGCATGCGGGTAAATTCCCTTTCTTTTGTCACATCATGCAGCACGATGAGCACACCGGAAAATTGCGCCCATTCATCATGGGCATGAAAAGGCACGTAGTGCGCTTGAATTATCTGGCGGGATGAAGGAAGCAAGATTTCGCGCGACTCCTGCCTGTCCAATTCCGTTACCGCCGGGGTTCCCGCAGGCCCGATGAGCTCCTCCAGCAACTCAACGGTTATCTCGGCATCGCCGGCTACACCCAACATCTTCCTGGCCGTCCGGTTAACATGCAGGATTTCTCCGTTGCGTCCCAAAGCAATGATACCGTCGGTCATGTTTTTGAGAATGGCATCAACTTTGCCTTTTTCTGAAGAGATTTCCTGCAGTGTTGCCTCAAGCTGCCGAGAAAGGTAATTGAACATTTCTCCCAGTTGGCCGATTTCATCCTGCGAATAGATACTAATGCGCTGCCGGAAATCACCGCGGGCAATTTGTCCCGCTTTTGAGGTGACCTCCTGAACAGGTACGGTAATGCTTCTGGCCAGAAAAAACCCCAGCACCACCGTCAGGGCAATAACCAGCAGGGCACCGGCAAGAAAAATCAGCTGGATTTCACGCAGTGTATTGT
>DGEC01000050.1 GCA_002385745.1 Firmicutes bacterium UBA3936 | reverse complement strand
GCCATTTTTGTCTACAGTCTGAAGAGACCGTCAGGTCTCTTTTTTATATGTTAAAAATATTTTAAGATATTTTAATAATTTTGCAGGAATATTTAATTTTTTGGCGAATAGGCATATAGTTTTTAATAGCTATCTGTGAAAACAGAGGTGCGTTATGCAAAAAGATCTACCTGCTTGTAGTAAGCGAAGGGTGCGTTTATGGCGGCAACCCCGTTTGCACCGGCGCCGACAAAAATATTCGTCTGCAGTGCTTCGGTTTGTCGCAAGGCTGAAAAATACGCTTGGGTCTATAGCAAGGGAAAAAACCCGTCTGTTAAAACAGGGTATTGTGCATGTTCGTGAAAGAAGATACATGCTGGGTACAGGTATAAAAAACCGGGTAGTAAAACATGTCAAAACGGCTGCGGCAGCAGCGGCGTGTCAGGGTGGAAAAGCAGCGGCTAAAACCGCTGTTTACGGCAGAAAAGCTTTTTATTACGGTGCAAGTAAGCTTCAGAGCCTTGCTTTACTCTGCCGGCAGGCGTTTAAGGCGGCGGTAAAACAAAGCAGGGTTGCCGGCGGAAAAGTTGTTTGTTTTTTGAAAACCCTTGATAAGCGCGCCAAGTTTGCAACACTTTCGGCATTGCTTGTTCTTGCGGTGCTTAATTATTACAACTACTATACATACATAAATTCCTTTACATATGTTGTTTACCTGGACGGAGAAGAAATAGGCTATGTGGCTGCAGAAGAGCTTGTAGAGGATTTTATGGCCGAGCTGCATGCGGAAACGGCGGCAAAACTCGGATACGACGTTGGCACCAGGCAGAAGATAACAGTTGCCTACGAACTGCGCAAGGGTGCTGTGGAGGACGAGGAGCAAGTTAAAAGCATACTGCGGGAAAGAATAGATTTTAACCGTTATGCCTACATGCTGGTGATAAATAACCGCCCGGCCCTGGCCGTAAGCTCTCTGGAAGAGTATGAGAGAATTATTGACGGCCTGAAGAAATCTTATGTTTGCGAAGCTGAAAACAAGGTTATCCAGTCGGTTTGCTTAACCGATACCGTTGAGGCGCGCCTTGTACTGCTGGAAAGAGAAAAGCTATACAGTGCGGAAGAAGCGCTGCAGATTTTGAAAAACGGCACCAGCAGGCGGGAAATTTACCTGGTTTCAAGGGGAGACACTCTTTGGTCCATAGCTGAAAGAAATAATTTAACCCTGTCTGAAATCCAGGAAGCCAATCCCCACCTGACGGAAGTAGACAGACTGATGCCCGGTGACGAGATTAGCCTGGTGGTACCGAACCCCTTGGTTGGTGTTGCCGTAACCGAGGAAGTAGAAGCAGAAGAAGCCATAAAATTCGAAACTGCCTATAAAGATGATGCTTCCCTGTACAAAGGGCAGCAAAGGATAATACAGCTGGGTAAAAACGGCCGCAAAAAGGTCATTTACCTCCTGACACTGAAAAACGGCAGGGAAATCGGCCGGAAAGTATTGTCGGAAACGGTTATAGAAGAGCCGCGGCAGCAGATAGTTGCCAGAGGCACAAAGCCCCTTCCCGAAGGAACCATTGTGGGAACAGGCCGTTTCATGTGGCCGGTTGCAGGCGGCGGCCGCATAACTTCACGTTACGGCTACCGCTGGGGAAGGTTTCACTACGGATTGGATATTGGCGCCCCTGCCGGTACAGCGGTAGTTGCCGCCGACGGCGGGACAGTAATACAAAGCGGTTGGATGGGCAGGTACGGCCTTTTGGTTACCATTGACCACCATAACGGCTATGTAACTAAATACGCCCACAATTCATCCAACCTGGTTACAGTAGGCCAGAAAGTGCAAAAAGGCCAGCAGATTGCCCGGGTTGGAAGCACAGGTAACTCTACGGGACCTCACCTGCACTTTGAAGTAATAAAAAACGGCAAGAATGTAGATCCACTGTCATACCTGTAATGACGGCTTATTGGCGGATGAAGCACACACGACGTGTGCTTTTTCTTTTTTGTAATTAAAGAATAATCTGGCTGTAATATGCCTGTAATAATTATCTCTTATAATTTAAGCAAGGTTTGACCCCCTCTTTATATATTTTTTCAGTACGTGGTGCACCCACGTCTTTTTTTATTTCCGTTATCTACCAGTGCCGGGGCGCAGAGAAACTGTTACAATTTAATTGCCGGGGGAGGGGTGTTGTTATGCGTGCCCGGGGTTGCGAGAAAACCAGAAAAAATTTCCTGCCGGTCTGTGCTTTGCTGTTGCTGCTACCGGTCCTGTTCTTCTTGTGGCTGAACGGTGCGGAAAACTGGGGCAGGCAACTTTCTGCCCTGGCCGTCAGGCGTCATTTTGCAGGTTGGCAGGAAAGGGAAACCGATTATTTTAAGATCCGCTATCCGGCGGCCGAGGCGGAAGCAGTTTCCTGGCTTGCCCCGGTGGCCGATGAAGCGGCGCGGCAGGTAAAAAAATACCTGCCCTTTGAGGGGGGTAAACCGTGGCTCGCCATTGCCGGCAGCCAGTCCGCCATCCAAAAGGTTTTTGGCTGGGGAGAAGGCATGGGAGTTCTGGGAGTTTATAAGGCTGAGACGATTGTCCTGCTTTCGCCCTCTGCCTGGCAGGGAAAGGACGGGCAGGAGAAGCTGGCTGCCTTCTATGCCGCAAATCCCCTGGTGCATGAATATACCCATTATGCGCTGGAAAAAAGGGCCGGCGGCGGGTATCCCCGCTGGTTCAGCGAGGGACTGGCTTCCCTGCTGCAGTATTTCGTAACCGGTTTTGAGTGGGTGGAAGAATGCAGTACCCTGCGGCACGGTATTTACAGTATTGCCGAGCTGGAAAGGGATTTTGACCTGCTGCCGGACCAGGCACTTGCTTACCGGCAGGCTTTAAGCAAAGTCTGTTATTTGTTTGAACTGCAAGGCATGGAAGGTATAAACAGGTTAATTGATTGTCTTGCCGCAGGAATTCCCTTTTGGCAGGCAATGGAGAAAGTCTATGGAACAGAAAGGAAGGCATTTTATTTCCACTGGCAGCAGTGGTATCCGGAAAGCGTGTTTTGGTAGGCGGGTTGCTTTGCAGGGAATTGCCTGTTGAAAAAAGAAATATGGAAGAAGATCCTTTAAAATGGGGTGTCGCCGTGTCCGGTAGGAAAATTCTGGTTGTTGACGATGAAAAGCCAATTGCTGAAATTTTACGCTATAATCTGGAGCAGGAAGGGTATGATGTGCTGGTTGCCTACGATGGGGAGGAAGCCCTGCAGGTGGCGGCAGCTGCAAAGCCCGATTTAATACTGTTGGATATCATGCTGCCTAAAAAAGACGGCTTTACGGTTTGCCGTGAAATAAGGCAGAACAGCAATGTACCCATCATTATGCTGACAGCCAAGGATACCGAGCTGGATAAAGTGCTGGGCCTGGAACTGGGAGCCGACGATTATATTACCAAGCCTTTTTCCGCCCGTGAGGTCATGGCCCGGGTTAAGGCGCAACTGCGCCGGCAGGCGCAAAGGAATGAGAAAGAAATTGGCGGAGAAATACTTGCCTGTCAGGACCTGGTGATTGATACCGGCAGGATGGAAGTGAGACAGGGAAACCGGCCCGTTGAGCTGACTTACAGGGAATATTTGCTGCTTGTTTACTTTATGCGCCATGCCGGTTTTGTTATCAGCAGGGAAAAACTGCTGTCTGAAGTTTGGGGTTATGATTTTTACGGGGACGAAAGGACTGTGGATGTTACTGTCCGCCGCCTGCGGGAAAAGATAGAACCCGATCCCGGCAATCCCCGTTACATACTGACAAAAAGGGGAGCAGGCTACCTGCTTAGGAAGGACCATGTTTAAGAGTATACAGTGGAAGCTGGTATTGGTTTATTCCCTGATTATTATTTTTGCCATGCAGTTTTTTGCCGTTTTCGTCACCCAGTCCATAGAAGATTATTACGCCGGTTCTTTTTCGCAAAACCTTGAATCCCAGGGGCTGCTTCTGATCAGTTTTTTGGAGCGCTATCTTGGGAATCCCGATGAAATCAGGGCGATAGACAGCCTGATTGTGGAGTATGACCGTTTTGCGGGTACGGCCGAAATAATGGTTTTGGATGATTTTGGCCGGGTAATATCTTCTACGGGCCAGGACAGCCAACTGCGCGGGCAGAAAATTATTCAGGATGAGATAAACCGGGCTTTATCCGGTACCCGCAGCGAGGCCATCCGCCTGGATCCTGACACGGGTGAAAGGATGTATTATTTGGCCCTGCCCGTGTCCGACGGTGCAAAAAATAAAGGCGTAGTTTACATGATGGGGTCTCTGGAGCCTATTTACAATACACTGCGTGAAATCCAGCTGATTTTTCTTGCCGGTGCCCTGCTGGTTATTGCCCTGACGGTGGTGCTGGGGTTTTTTCTGGCCAGAAGCATTACCGTACCTGTTCAGGAGCTGTCTCTTATACTCATCT
>DGEC01000047.1:571-7026 GCA_002385745.1 Firmicutes bacterium UBA3936 | reverse complement strand
GTGACTTTGTCTACAGTCTGAAAGCACCCCGCGGGGTGCTTTTTGCATAATAAACACTGCTTTGCGCAAAATAAAGCAAAGTCTTTGCGGGGTGATTACGATGAGCGAATTTAAAGACAAAACCAGGGAAAATGACTTTGCTGCAGCAGCCGTCAAATACGGCGCTTGGCTTTTGGGGCTGATTATTGTCCTTTACTTTATTGCCCGCAATGTCTTTCCCTTTATCAGAAGCCTTTTCTAATAAGTGTTTTTCCTGTAAAAACAAAAACCATCCTGTATTTTTGCAGAACGGCTAAACTAATACGTCCTGAAGCTGTTGACTGTATCCTAAAGCAAGGGTTCCAAAATACTCTGAAACCCTTGTTTATTTACATTTTGGTGTCGCCTTTTTTTTTATTTTTAAGATAATGATATATACCGCTTCACCAATGGCTTGTCTTCTCCTTTTCGCCAAGCAGCAACCATATGAATTTTTTGCTTATATGCGTCATCTGAAATGGGTAAAATGTCTATCTTGTTATTATAGTAGTCGTTAACGGGTATATGCGGTCCGGCAATTGTAAATCCTTCTCCCTCAGCGATCATGTAAAATATCAAAAGCAACGAGCTTACATATTTTATTTTTGCCGGTTTAAATCCATGCGCTTTGCAGATTGACAAAAAGATGTCAAGACCTTTGTTAACTTCCAACAGCAGGGTCTTCTCACGTAAAATGCGATAGTCACGACTGGAGGGGATATCCCAACTTGATGGCAGTAAAAAATAAGGATCTAAATCCCTAAGCTTTCGGCAGCTTAATTCTGAATTGCCGTCAACCTCGAAAGAAAAAGTGAATATTACATCAAGTTCGTTGCAAATTAATTTTTCCCGAAGCTCCTGAGAGTTATATAATTCACAATATACTTTCAGTTCGAGAAACCGTTCTTTAAAAAGGCTGGTAATGCTGCGCATCGTCTCCATTATTGCCGGCTCGTGAAAGCATTCGATATTAAGACCTTTTTTTTCGTTCTTCATGTTGTTTCTTAGAACTTGTTCTAGAGAAACCCGAAAACGTTGATAAACCGGATCTAGTTCAGCGTATAACCGTACGCCTTCAGGTGTCAGGATTATCCCTTTGTGAGTGCGTATAAACAGTTTTGTTCCAAGCGCATCTTCCAGCTTCGAAATCCAATTGCTAACCGCAGGTTGACTTAAAAAAAGCTCCTTGGCTGCATGCGACATGCTTTGACAATGGACAACGGTTAAAAATATTTCTAATTGCTGAAGAGTTATGCCTAACATGTTAACCCCTTCTTTTAGTTGTCCCAGTAAAAAACAAACTGATTTCCTTAATTTTATCTTATTTTCATTGTATATAAACATTGTCAAAACATCAAATGCGGCTGTTCTCCGGATCCTGGACAGTGCACAAGCTGTTTTATAGTTAAATATATTATTTTGTTATAACCTCAGACATTGACTGGTTAAAACGGGACACGTATAATTTGAACAAAATAATCCAAATCAGGCAGCATTAAGTACGGCTATTCAAGATGAAGCAAGCCTTAGCGGCATTTCATCATACAACCGGATATTGATTGACGCATCTTCACAGTGCTGGGAGGCGTAATAAGTGGAAAAGACAATTATTACTAATATCCAGGGGTATTCCATTCACGACGGCCCAGGTATACGTACTGTAGTTTTTTTTAAAGGTTGCCCGCTTCGCTGTAAGTGGTGCTCCAATCCGGAAAACCTAAAACCTTCTATACAAGTGGGTTTTATGGAAAAACTCTGCAGGCAATGCGGACGTTGCCTAAAAGCTTGCCCACATAATGCCATAATACCGGGGCAAGGTGTCTACCGTATAAATCAAGACAAATGTACTTTTTGTGGCCTTTGTGTTCAATCTTGCTACTATGGCTCATTGGTTCTTTATGGTGAAGAGATGACTTCCGCGGAAGTCTATGATAAGGTACGCCTTGATAAAATGTTTTTTGATTCGTCCGGAGGTGGAGTTACGGTATCCGGGGGAGAGCCTTTGCTCTATCCTCTGTTTTTATACGAGCTGTTTTCAAAATGCCGCGAAGAGGGAATTAGTACCTGTATTGAAACATGCGGTCAGGTTTCTAGGCAAGCATTTGAAACAATCTTGCCTGTAGCAGATCTCTTTTATTTCGATCTAAAGCATATGGACAGTGAAATACATGAAGAGTACACTGGTTTGCCAAACCATAATATCCTGGATAATGCAAGATTTCTTGTCGAACAAAATGCTGAAGTGTTGTTTCGCATGCCTTTAATTCCAGGAGTAAACGATTCCCGGAAAAACATTGAGGAAACGGCCGCTTTTATGAAAAGCCTTGGCCCCGGCGGTATGAATATTCAGTTGATGCCCTTCCATCGTTTAGGGCAGTCAAAATATGATGCACTGAATATGAAATATGAATTTGAAAATGTTGAAATTATGGAACCTTCTGAGATTGAGGCCGTGAAAGAACTGTTTTTGTCTCTCGGTGTAAACTGTACAATATCCAAATAATTGATAAGGGGGTATATTATGCCAAGGTCGGTTGATTATGGTTTGCTGGAAAAAATAGATAAATTGACTTTAAGTAAATTAAATAAGGAATGGCTCAAAGCAATGAAAGCGGCACCCTGGAAAATATATGCTGACAGGGAGATCTGGACTGTTAAGTCATGGCGTGAAACCGAAGGTGAAGACTTGCAGATCCGCCGCGCTAAACTTCTAAAATGCATTCTCGACAACCTGGAAATAATAATTCATCCTTTTGATGAGATTGTCGGCCGCCCGACGCCGGGTGTTATTGGTTGCCCGACAGCCATTGATGTTTGCGGAGATTATATACCAGGCATAGGAGAAGACAGTGAAGAAATAGAAGCTACATTGAATGCAAGTATAAAACTGGACAAAGAAAGCCTTAAAATCCTGAGAGAAAGCGTTAAAACTTTCCGTGGATGCACTGCACCGGAAATGACCTATAAAGCATGGCATGAGCTTGTTGGCAGCTGGGCCAGGGATATTGAGGACGCAAAACTAAAGGATCCGTCTTTAGACTCCGCCATTACCGGGCAGTCCACATCTGTTCTCAGTTGGAAAAAAATTCTGAATGCAGGCCTCCGTAGTTATATCGACGAATGCCGGCAGAACATTGATAAGTTTATTGCAAGTGGTCAAACTGATATTAACAAGGTGTATTTTTGGAAATCTGCCATCATCGTTCTTAAAGCCGTTATCAACCACGCCCACAGGTATGCTGCGTTGGCAAGAAAGATGGCAGAAAAAGAATCTGACAGCGCTGCGAAAGAACGGCTTTTAAAAATCTCCGAGGTCTGCGAATATGTTCCGGAAAACCCGGCCAGAAACTTCCATGAAGCACTTCAATCCATGGCATTTTGCAATTTAGCAAAGCTGCTGGAAAACCCAATTCAAAACTACTGCCACTGGGGACGTGCTGACCAATACCTTTATCCATTCTTTATTAACGACTTAAATAACGGTGTACCCTTGGAAAAGATGGCATCTCAACTTGCAGACCTGATTGGTCGTTGGGGAACACAAACCTTTGTCTCCTCCTCGTCTCAAAAAGAGTCTCATCAGATTAATTTTGGCATTAACAACATCATGGTTGGCGGATTGAACAAAGATAAAGAAGATTCATCCAATGAACTAAGTTATCTTATTCTGCAAATAATATCCTTGCTGAAATTGTCTTCTCCTACAGTAACTGTGCGTTGGAATAAAAAAACACCGGTATGGCTGATGAAAAAAGCCATTCGCACTAATATGTCCACAAGGGGCGGCATACCCCTGTTTGAAAATGATGAAGTTGTTATATCCAGCTTTGTAAGGGATGGCATCCCCTTTGAGGAGGCGGTTGAGTGGTGCGGACTTGGCTGTGTATATCCTTGCCTTCCCACTCGGTCGGAACATTATGGGGCGGAAGGAATTGCTGCAATTAACCTCGCCGGGATTCTGCATCTTACTTTGCACAACGGCATTGATGTAAACGGAAAGCAAGTTGGACTAAAAACCAGGGATCCGAGAGATTTTAACAGCTTTGATGAGTTGTATCAGGCATTTTTAAAGCAACATAAGCACATCTGTCACAAAGTCCTATGGCTGGGCGGTGTTGCCAGGGTAGTCCAGCCTAACTATCTGCGATTGCCGCTTCTTTCAATCTTGGGGATTGAAGCAAGTATTAACCTCGGCCAGGATCTACTGTTTCCTCATCCTGATTACTCAATGTTCGGCATATCTGACCGGGCAATTATTGATGTTGCAGATTCCTTGACTGCCATTAAAAAAATAGTTTACGAGAAAAAAATAATGACCATGGATGAACTGCTGCAAGCACTGGACAGCAATTTTGCGGGTGAGCACGGAGAAGAAGTGCGTCAGCTTTGTTTGGCTCAGCCAAAGTATGGTAATGATCTTCCTGAAGCCGATGAAATGGTAAAGCGCATTAGCAGGGATTCTGCAAGTATCATACATGCTTATGATAATTCCCCGTTCAGACATTTTATGATTGCCCGCGAAGGACTGGCATGGCATTATTTGGGCGGCCTTGGTGCAGGTGCCCTTCCTAATGGACGCAAGGCTTTTGAACCGCTTAACGACGGCTCACTTTCCCCCATGCGCGGAATGGATAGGAATGGCCCTACTGCCGTTTTGCGTTCTGCATGCAATGTCAACTTTAATGAAGAGTCCTATGTTTCTGTTTTAAACCAGAAGTTTTCAACGAGTATCCTGAAAAGTGAAGAAAGTATCGAAAAATTGATTGCATACACAAACGCTTATATGATTAATGGCGGTTCTCATATACAATACAATATTCTGGATACCGAAGAGCTGAAGGATGCAAAAAGGCATCCGGAAAAATACAGGGATCTAATTGTCCGCGTTGGCGGATTCTCCGCTTACTTTGTCCAGCTTTCCTTGCCTATCCAGGATGATATAATTTACCGCAGCGAATTCAGCATTTGAGGCGGGAAAAAACCGGCCGAAAAGAAATAGAAGCTTCCGAGTTTTAAATCTTGCTTGGAAGCTTCTTCTTTTATTATTTCATACAACCATACTGCAAACCCCATGGCCTTCTGTTCTGCCGGGCTGTGAAGTTTTTATATTAAAATTTCGGACCCTGTGACAGGCCCGTTTTTCTAAACCGCAGAGCCCAATTGCCGGCCGGACAGTAAGTCAGGCATTTTCCACAATGCCAGGAATTCGCATGCTGAAGCCCTGACCCGCTGATGGGTTTTTGCTCCAGTGCTTTGCGGATATCCTCCGCCGTGGGGTTGCCGGTGGTGACGTAATCCTTCTCTCCCCCCAGTTCTTTAGTTAAAGCATATATTGCCAATTGGCATTTATTCCAGTCCAGAACACAATACTCCATGGTTTTGCCTTCCATGGTGAAACTTTGAGACCTGTCGTTATAGCTGCTGATGGCTTTGGTGGGGCAAACTTCCGTACAGATGCCGCATTTTTCAGGATTGCACAGTACCTGCCCGCTGTACATGGGGTCCTGCTCCAGAGCAAGTGTTGTCAGAATGACGCCAAAACGGTTCCTCGGACCGAATTCCGGTGTCAGCACCAGTCCCATCCAGCCCAGAACTCCAAGTCCCGCCGCCACGGCAGCATGCCTGATGCTAATTTGTACCCCGTTTGTCATGGGCCCTGTTGAACATGGCATGGCCGTCCGGCCCGTCTTCTTTTCGATATACCGGGCCAGGGCATAGCAAGCGTAAGCAAGCTCAAAATTTGGCAATATCGTATAGCCGTAGGTACCGTATATTCCTTTTAAATCCCGCCACCCATTTTCAAAGGCACGAAAATTTGCCTGTATAACCCCGTCAAGAAGTTTCACGCCTACTACAATAACTGATTTGCAGCCGGGCAAAAGATCACACGGGTGAGTTCCAGCCGGCGCTCCGGCAAACCTGTCAACGCCGGCAATGCCGCACAGATCCATACCTAAGCCGTAGGCAAATTCTTTAATGTTTTCTTTACTAATCCTCATAGCTTCCTCCTCAATAGCCTCCCAACCTGATTTACTTATTTGCAGCAACAGGTTTTCTACCTTATTTAGCCGTTGTGACTGCAGCCACGCCAAGCCTGAGGCTTCCAGGGCTTCCAGGGGCTTTTTAAGATTCTTACCGTCCGGCCATTTACAAATAGCCCGGACCCATGTCTAGGATATCACCAAGTGCCTGCATTACACAAGCCCCCGCAAGGTTTTTGCAAGGGGAACACTCCTTTTCTGCAAAGGCCGGACCTCCTATGCGTGTGCTATTCGCTTTTCTCGCCTGCATCGTCAATTTTGTGCGTGTCAGTCGCACACGCTTCCGGAAAATAAAAAAGCCGTGGTGATAACTCCACGACTGTAAATTCAGGTATGGTGTCGGAGGCGGGACTTGAACCCGCATGTCATAGACACACGCCCCTCAAACGTGCGCGT
>DGEC01000047.1:0-353 GCA_002385745.1 Firmicutes bacterium UBA3936 | reverse complement strand
ATGGTGTCGGAGACGGGACTTGAACCCGTACGGTTGCCCACACGCCCCTCAAACGTGCGCGTCTGCCAGTTCCGCCACTCCGACACGTTTTTAGAGTCCGTATGTAACTATAACATAAATAAAGCAGGATTGCAAGGCATCATTTCTGCGGGATAGTGTCAAGACACTTTAGGTTTTAAGACGAACCTCACACCACTCAAACAACACTACGTTTATTTAGCTCTTTTAATGCAAACCGGGTATGGCTGCTTCCACCTCTGAAAAGCGGCACATTATTCCGATACTCTTTGCCTCTTAATCTTTTTTGCCGGATGCGTTTCATCTCTTCATGAACAAATTGTTTTAATTCGATG
>DGEC01000066.1 GCA_002385745.1 Firmicutes bacterium UBA3936 | reverse complement strand
AACATTGCGGCTGCAAATCAACCCGGCTGTTAAGGGGTCGCGCCCCCACTACCGGCCCAGGTTTCTGCATCACGACTTCACCCGGGAAGAAGTGGATGAAATTGTAAAAAACAACTGCCTGGTTTTCGAGGGACAGAGCATCATGTCCAGTTTCAACACCATGGAGCATTCCGACTACATGGTTGGCAAGCGGTTTACTCTTAACTTTGACGACGGACCGGTTTTTGAGTATGAAATCATTGACTCTTACAGGCTCAAGTGGCGGATAAAAGACGAAGAAAAATGGCAGGAAGAGCAATACCGGGCTTTTGAACCGGCTCCCAATATTATAATGTTTGCCCACATTTGCACCGGAAGCAGGCCGCTGCGCTGCCTGACCCATGCCGTTGATTTTTCCAAAGCTCTAGTTACCTGCGTAGATGCCCGGCTTGGCAACGGACGCAAGCCCTGGCAGGTGGGGCAAAAGGCCATTTTCGGCGTTCTGGAAATGGAAGGCGGCCCCACACCGCCGGCGGTGGAGCGCCATGGATTTACAACCGACCTGGTGGGCAAAGCAATAGCTTGGACATACAGCGATTTTATGCAGTCCATCCACGTTTACAGCACGCCGGAATCCTATTCCTGGACCATCATGCTGCCCGAGAACACAGGCGGCTGGATGTGGAGTTCACCCTGCCTGTATGTAAAACTGCGCGACGATGCGTACTTGATGAGCTGGACTGAAGACGACTGCAACGGCAACCAGGGAATATTTGTTTTAAACCCGCGGATAATGCATGATGCAGGCTTCTTCTTTGGCATAGGCGACGAGCAGGAAGAACCAAACGTGCATTTGCATGAAATGGGTGCCTATGCCCGGCCTTTGGCCGGATTTGACATTTTGAAATACTTTAAATAATATAAAGAAAAACAAAGGCTGTGACAGTTAAAGCAAAAAAATTTGCCGGACCGCTGCAAAATCCGCGGCAACCAGCCGTGAGGCGAGGGGTAGCATGAACCTGCTGCTGTTACTTGATTTAACCGGCACCTTTTTCTTCGCAGTATCCGGAGCCCTGGTAGCGTTGAAGAAAAAAATGGACATCTTTGGCGTTGTTGTTTTAGGGTGTGTTACTGCCATTGGCGGCGGTACTTTAAGAGAAGTACTGCTCGGGCAGTTTCCACCCTTTGTTTTTCGCAATGATACCTATATTTACGTTGCCGCAGCCGGCTCGTTTTTAACGTATATTTTCATAGAGCACTATAAGCGTGTCCGGTCCATAGTCTTGCTGGCAGACGCCCTTGGCCTTGGAACCTTTGTATCCATAGGCGTTGCAAAGGCGCTCGAGGCCAATATCACTCCGGTAAGCGCCGTCATTTTAGGCGTGATTACAGCCGTTGCCGGCGGGGTGATTCGTGATGTTTTAGCCAGGGAAATACCTTACGTTTTAACACGTGATTTCTATGCCGCCACCTGTATTTTAGGAGGTATTCTTTATCTTGTATTGGCCGGCTTTCTAATACCGCAACAAATTATTATGGCTACTGTTACTGCTTTTATATTATTTTTGAGGATTCTTGCCATCCGCTATAACTGGAAATTGCCGCACAGAAGGCAGGGATAAAGCGTTCAGTTTTATGCTAAATTAAATCGGCAAAACTAAACAGTTTGCCGTTTATAATTGCAATTATCTGATGCAACGTGACCGGCAGGAATATGAAGAGGATAGAAGGATATACTAATTAACTTAACCTCCGGTTAAGTCCGAATGGCGTGCTGTTCCATTAAAAACCATATATTTTGTGTTACTATTGTTTTGGATGCAATTAAGTCAGCCGGAGGTGTACAATTCGATATCGGTTGCGGCGAAGGCAAGGATGCGGTATTTTTTGCCCGGTGCGGTTACATGGTCAGCGCATTTGACCTCTCGGAGGCAGCCCTCGAAAAAAACAATTCTTCAGGAATACCGCATAAACACGCTGCTAACCGCCTGTTTGCAAGAAATATAAAGGAAATTCGCTAACAACCTTTAAAGTTGTTAAGGGAAAATATCTCCAAAGCCAGGCGCCAAATACGATCTGTAATTGGTGTCTTGTGCATTAGTATGCAGTGCATAACTGTATATAGACGGCCTATAAGGCCATTCTGTATTATTAAAGAGTACAGAAAGATCTTGAAAAGGATAGAGGTGATTCCATGATTAAAATGGTTGTAACCGATTTAGACGGCACTCTTCTCAGAAAAGATAAATCAATTACCCGCTACACCATTGACATTATAAACCGGGTACGTGAACTTGGGATTAAAGTTATCTTTGCTACCGCAAGAGGAGAATCCAGCCAAAATTGGTAGTACCCTTTGAAATATTTGACGGCTATGTTTTACTGAACGGTGCCAAGGCTTATATAGATAACAGTTTAGTTTACGATAAAACAATATCGCCGGATATTTTTATGCCTTTTTTACGGGAATTGTCCGAGAAAAACTTCAAAATTGCGGCGGAAATTGAAGACGTGCATTATGCCAACTTTAATGTTCAAGAAAAAAGGAATTGGATTGAAAATTTCGTTGTTACTGATTATCAAAATGTCCCTGGCAGCGCTGATAAATTATATGTCGTCATAGAAGATCCAAATCAATTTGACATGATAACATCGATTCTGCCGGGCGAGCTGTATTGCTACTTGAGCAGGGACAATTTAGCCATGATTATGCATAAAGAGGCAACGAAATATAAGGGTGTCAAGAAAATAGCGCAAGAGTTACACATAGATAAAAGCGAGATCATAGCTTTCGGCGATGATGCTAATGACAAAGAACTGCTTTTAAGCCTGGGATTTGGCGTGGCCATGGGCAATTCCATTGCTGAGATTAAAAAGGCGGTAGATTATGTTTGCGATACAAACGACAACGACGGCGTCGCCAGGTGTCTGGCTGAAAATATTCTTGAGATGAAAAAAGACTGTTCGGCAAAATTAAAATGTCGGCATTATACCGCGCGGCATAGTGGCTGAGATTCAAATGGAGTGGAGTAAAAGACGGGGCTTATTAGAGGAAGTGGTACTTTTGCAGAAAATAATCCTTTTTGCGGGTTAACATAATATTTTGGTTCAAGGGAAGGGCAGGAGACAGCTATAAACATTCAGTCAGGAGATTGATATATGTAAAAGATTAAGGAGGTAACGGATAAGACTTAAAAACAAGTATTACGCTGCAAATGATGAATTATTTGCCAAAAGTTTCTGTCCACCAGAATAAACTGGATTTGTTGCTTTAAAAATACATAAGATTATACATTCCGTTGGAAGGGAATCCTTGCTTATTTCCAGCAAAATATATAGGCAAAAGGTATTAAGTTTACATAATATAAATTATCGGACGTTAT
>DGEC01000060.1 GCA_002385745.1 Firmicutes bacterium UBA3936 | reverse complement strand
CATCGAATTAAAACAATTTGTTCATGAAGAGATGAAACGCATCCGGCAAAAAAGATTAAGAGGCAAAGAGTATCGGAATAATGTGCCGCTTTTCAGAGGTGGAAGCAGCCATACCCGGTTTGCATTAAAAGAGCTAAATAAACGTAGTGTTGTTTGAGTGGTGTGAGGTTCGTCTTAAAACCTAAAGTGTCTTGACACTATCCTGTTCCCTGAAATATCTCTGTTCTCCGGTTTTTGCGCCGGAAACGCTTCCGCATTATCCTGCCTGCGCGATAAATAAGCACACAGCTAGTATATACAATAACAAATATTCTTATAATTAATAGTTAATGCAGTAGCTTTCTTTTTTATGCACTTATGAACAAAGCAGGATCTTTCCGCGGGTTAACTCCCCGTTACAAATAAAATAAAAACAAACTGCACCAATCAGAGCCAAAACCCTGCCTATCCCGGATTTCAAAAAGCGGTTTTTGAAAGAAAGCAGTATTGCTTTTCAATTTCCTTTAATTTTGATATAATGACAGCAAAATGCCAAAGAGGAGGCTGAAGTATGAATGCTGAACAAATACAAATTGTTTTAGTAATGATTATTTATTTTGCTGTACTCGTCTATTTGGGTATTTATTACTCCAAACGTGCTCATGCAAGCTCCGACTTTTATTTTATCGGCGGCAGGACCCTGGGTCCCTGGATTACAGCCATGAGCGCAGAAGCTTCCGACATGAGCGGCTGGCTTTTAATGGGTCTGCCGGGGCTTGCATACTGGTGCGGCTTAAGTGACGCCTTTTGGACCTCTGTCGGCCTTGCAGCCGGTACTTACATCAACTGGCTTTTTGTAGCCGGAAGGCTGCGCAAATATTCAGCGCAAGCCGGCAATTCCATCACTATCCCTGAATTTATCAGCAACAGATTCAAGGAAGATAAAAAGATAATTCTGGCCATTGCCTCAATTTTTATTCTTGTCTTTTTTACTGTTTATGCCGCCAGTTGCTTTGTTACCTTTGGCAAACTGTTCAGCACGCTTTTCGGGCTGGATTACCAGCCGATCATGATCGCCGGCGCAATTATTGTTATTTTTTATACACTGTTCGGCGGTTTCCTGGCAGAAAGCGTCTCGGACTTCATACAGGGTATAATAATGATTATTGCCTTATGCGCAGTTACTGCAATCGGTATTAATACTGCAGGCGGAATCGGAGCGATTCTGGATAATGTCAAATCCATTCCGGGTTTCTTCGAATTTTTCGGCATTGCCCGGCCGCAGCTGGCTGACGGGATTCAACAGCTTGATGCCATAGGCAACCCCCTGTTCGGTCCTGCCGGCAAGTACGGTCTGCTCACTGTCATATCAACCCTCTCGTGGGGGCTTGGCTATTTCGGCATGCCCCAGGTCCTCCTGAGATTTATGGCTATAAAAGAAGCCTCTGAACTGAAAAAATCAAGGCGTATTGCCACCATCTGGTGTATTATATCGCTTTTTGCCGCCGTAGCCATTGGTTTAATCGGCAGAACGCTTTACCCGGCCGAACTTCTTACCGAAAGCTCCGCTGAAAACATTTTTATTATCATGTCTACTGGACTTTTACCCTCACTGCTTGCCGGGGTTGTTTTGACCGGCATCCTGGCGGCAACAATGAGTTCTTCCGACTCCTACCTGCTGATAGCGTCATCGGCTCTTGCCCGGGACATTTATAAAGGCATCATTAGAAAAGAAGCCACCGACAAACAGGTTTTGCTCCTGTCGCGCACAGTGCTTTTAATTATTTCGATAATAGGCATCATAATTGCCTTGGATGAAAACAGCGTTATATTCAAAGTTGTTGCCTTTGCCTGGGCAGGTTTCGGAGCCACATTCGGGCCTATAATGCTCTTCTCGCTGTTTTGGCAGAGGACCACAAGAGAGGCTGCCATTGCCGGTATGCTGACAGGCGGCTGCATGGTGTTTATCTGGAACTATCTTATTAAGCCTTTGGGAGGAGTTTTCGGCATCTATGAACTGCTGCCGGCATTTGTGCTGTCCTGCATAGTTATTGTTATCACATCCCTGCTCACAAAAAAACCGGACAAAGCCATTCTGGAAGAATTCGAGCAGGTCAGAAGCTCTTAGCCAAAAATTAAGCCCTCTCCGGAGGGCTTTTTTATTTCATTCCTTAACCCGGCAGGATAATTGACTGAAAATAGAGAATAGACTGTAATTAATAACTGATAAAACCGCGACCGCCTTTATGGGCAAATGGCTGCGGGACTTTCAATATCTCAAAGGAAAGGGGAATACAGCGATGACAAACGGCACAAACAGCCAGGCACCCGGTCCGGGTGAAATAAAACAATTTACGGGACCGGACATTAACCTGCAGGAAAAGTGGTCGGCAGGCATTCGCACCATGCTAAAAGAATTTACCGATTACTACTTCGAAGCACTGACTGCCCACAACCCGGCAAAACTTCATTTTGCACCCGGTGTAAAGTTCACGGAAAACGGTGTTATTAAAAATGTTCACATGGGAGAAGGTTTCTGGCAGACAGCCGGGAAAATCCTGCTGAAACGCACACTGGTTGACACAAAGAAATTTGGCACCCATACAGAAGCAGTTATGGAGGAAAACGGCAAGAAGGTAATTTTTGCCGCAAGGCTCGGCTTTGACCACGGGAAAATAGCTGAGATTGAGACAATTATAGCCCGTGAAGGCGATTTTGCCTTTAACCCGGACGGCCTTCTGGCCACCAAGGATGAGGACTGGGAGGAAATACTGCCCTTTTCCCGGCGCAGTTCCAGACTGGCAATGATTGCCGCCGCCAATGACTATTTCGACATGTTCGCCCTGGACCCTGATGTTTCAACGCCCTTTGCCCAAGTATGCGACAGGTGGGAAAACGGGACCCAAACAACGGTCAAGCAAGAAGGTTTCCCGTGGTCTGAAGGCATGACCGAGCATAACTGTTCTCCCAAAGGCCTGGTAATTCCCAGCCATGGTCCAAGACGTTTCCTGGTAGATGTGGAAGCCGGAATAGTAGTCGCGTATGTGCATTTTGCCAGTTCCCTACCAGATTGCCACCTCTTTAAAATGGTTGACGGCGAAGTAAAACTGATACACGCAACGGTTGGGCCGCCTTGCCAGTCGATGAACTGGCCCGTCCCCGCATGCGACCTTTAAATTCGTATATTGCCTGCAGCCTCAGGGAAGCACGTGTTCCCTGAGGCTGTTTTTTAGGCAGGTTTTCCTCTAAGCCCGGGATTTACCCAGCACAGGGTAGGAACCAAGCAGCCGGAGCGTCACGGCTTTTTGCCCGACTTCCTGCAAGGCCGCCTTAACCGCAGTGTCTTCCGCTGATCCGTCCAAATCTACAAAAAAGACGTAATCGCCCAGGTGGCTTCTTGCCGGACGCGATTCTATTTTAGTCAGGTTTACCTGAAAAGCGGCAAAAACACCTAAAACCTGATAAAGACTGCCCGCCGAATTTCTGACCGTAAACAAAAGGGATGTTTTTACCGGACAGCCGGGCAGTTTGCTTTTGCCAAGGACAATAAAGCGGGTTGTGGAAGGAGCATCCTCAATTCCCGCAGCAACAATACGCAGGCCATACGCTTTTGCTGCCGCCCGCCCGGCAATGGCTGCGGCCTGCGGTCCGCCGGAGGCTGCAGCCGCCGCTGCTGCCGCTGTGCTCACCACGGGAACGGCCGCTATACCCGGCAGGTTGTTCCGCAAGTAGCCGCGGCACTGGGCTAAAGCCTGCGGATGAGAATATACACGGCGGATATCACTGATGTTGCCTGCCGGAGACAGTAGACAATGTTCGATTCTTAAGTCCAGTTCTCCCAGAATGGAAAGCTTTAAATCAGACATCAAAATATCCATGGTTTCGTGCACTGACCCGGCCAGCGAATTTTCAAGGGGGACAACGGCATAGCAGGCGGTTTTGTCGGCAACAGCCTGCGCGCAGTACCAAATGGTAGGAAAAGGACGCAGGCGGCATTGCTTTTTGACTTGTCCGGCAAAAATAATTGCCGCTTCTTCCGAGTAAGTCCCTTGCGGGCCAAGATAGGCTGTTATCTTCATTATGCTTCCCCCCGGCAAAGCGTTTTTCCCAGTACGGGCACAAGGGCGGCCACTTCTGACATTAATTCGGAAAAATGCTTGGGGTTAAGGGACTGGGGGCCGTCACACAGGGCCCGGGCAGGGTCAGGATGGACTTCAATCAGCAGTCCGTCGGCACCCGCAGCAAGGGATGCAAGAGCCAGAGGCCTTACCAGCCGCCACTGCCCGCCTGCATGACTGGGATCGGCAATAACCGGCAAATGAGAAAGCCGTTTTGCCAGGGCAATGGCACTGACATCCAGTGTATTACGGGTATATGTCTCAAAGGTACGTATACCCCTCTCGCAGAGGATGACTTCATAGTTGCCTCCTGACATAATATATTCAGCCGCCATCAACCACTCCTCCACAGTGGCGGAAAGCCCCCTTTTCAGCAAAACAGGCTTCCGCAGCTGTCCCGCCTCACGCAGCAGCGGGTAATTCTGCATGTTTCTGGCGCCGATTTGCACAATATCGGCCACCTCCGCCACCGCTTCAATATCGGCGGGGTTAACTGCTTCGGTAATAACGGCCATCCCCGTTTCTTTTTTTATATTGCTTAAATAATTCAGGCCTTTTTCCATCAGACCCTGAAAAGAGTAAGGAGATGTCCGCGGTTTATAAGCACCGCCCCGCAGACCTACTGCTCCGGCTTCCTTGACTGCCCGGGCGGCTTCTTTCAACTGCTCCTCACTTTCCACTGCGCACGGACCTGCCAGTACTGAAACAAAACCGCCGCCGACCCGCAGTTTGCCCGCTGCAACAACAGTATCATCCCGTTTAAACTCCCTGCTTACAAGTTTAAAAGGCTGCATTACCCGCATTACCTTCTCAACTCCGGGCATGGTTTCCAGGTTGGGGGGTATTTCCCCGCTGCCCGAACCTACGGCACCGACAACAATCCGGTTCTCTCCGCGGATGAGATGGCATTGATAGCCATATTCCTGCAACACCTCTTCCACTGCCTGCAGTTCTTTTTCTCCGACCTGCAGATCCATCACGACAATCATTCTGCATCCTCCTTCAGACTTCGGTAATAGTCCGGCCCGCAAAACAAAACCCGCCCCTGAAAGGGACGGGTTTATTATCCGCGGTACCACCCTATTTGGCGCCAGGCGCCCGCTCATAGACAAATACGGGAGATAAAAAAAGTTCAGTCTCCGATATCTGCCCCGCTGGTAACGGGAGGGGTACCCGGCACAGCCTACTTGCTTCAGCCTGCGGCTCCGGAGGGAACTTCAGGTGAACCGTGCTTGGAGCCACTTTCAGTCGCTGATGGCTCCTCCCTGCAAGCCGTGTTGACCTTACTTTTCTCCTTCACAGCCATTCTTTCTTTTAAATTAAGCTTGATTCTAGCATAAAAAATTTTAATTGTAAAGCCCTATTTTTCCGGTTTGCGGTTAAAAATATTCATCGCCGCATTCAGGCCTTCCTGCAGGAACAGACTGACTGCCCTGACCACATCAGCCAGAACGGTCTCCAGTATTTCCTCTTCAGCGGGTAAAAACTCGGTCAAAACATGCCGGACCACATCTTCAGGGGGCCTGCCGATTCCTATTCTCAGGCGCGGAAAACATTCTGTCTGCAAGTAATAAAGCAGTGATTCCATGCCCTTATGCCCGCCGCTGCCTCCTCCGGGACGCAGGCGCAGTGTGCCAAAAGGCAGGTCAATATCGTCGTAAATAACCAGCAGGGATGACGGTTCAAGCTTAAAGTTGTCCAATAGCGACACGGCGGCCAGCCCGCTCTTGTTCATGTAAGTCATTGGCTTGGCTAAAATAACTTCACGGCCCTCTATATTACCCTTCCCCCAAAAAGAATGGCATCCCGTTTTGTATAACGGGATTTTATAGACGGTACTCAGCTTGTCAACGGCACGAAAACCGACATTATGGCGAGTTAGCAAATAGCGGGGACCCGGATTCCCCAGACCAAGAATCAGGTTCATGGCAGGTATTACTCTTCCGCCTCCGCTGTTTCTTCCTCTGCTGCAGGAACAGCTGTTTCTTCAACTTCCGCTCCTTCCCCTTCCTCAGCAGCTTCCTCAGGCTCTTCTTCCACCCGCGGTGCTACAATGGAAGCCACAACTTCATCAGGCTCCGAAACAATTTCTGTGTCCGAAGGAAGAACGAGATCGGCAACTGTTAAGGTGTCTCCCATCTGTAGTTCGGAAACATCAGCCTCAATTTTTTCCGGAATATTGGTTGGCAGGCATCTGAGTGTAACTTCACGCAGCAAAATCTGCAGTATCCCGCCTTCCTTTACTCCCTGTGCTTCGCCGGTCAGGACAATGGGTACCTGAACTTCCAGTTTGTCCTGCAGGGATATTCTGATAAAATCGGTATGAATAAAGCGGTCCGGCTGCAGGGCATCACGCGTTAGTTCTTTTATCATTACAGTTGTCTTTGTTCCGTCAAGATTAAGATCTATAACGGTATTCAACCCGGTAGGCGAGTTTAAAATCGCATTGATATCCCTGCTGTCAACAGTCAATGATATCGGCTCTTCTTTTTTCCCGTACAAGACGCCGGGTACCAGGCCTTTTCTGCGGAGCTCTTTTAGCTGCCCTTTAGTTGTTGTAAACCGCGGCTGTGCTTGAACTTGCATACGCTCCATTGCTGCATCCTCCTTCTCCAGTTTTCCATGGTATTATACCCCGATTAGGCTGTTTCAGTCAAACAAGTTAATCAAAGAGTTT
>DGEC01000052.1 GCA_002385745.1 Firmicutes bacterium UBA3936 | reverse complement strand
CTGTAATTTGGGCGAAGTTATATCTGTGTTTGTTTCTGTACTTTTTTCCTGGCCGGTACCGCTTTTACCGACGCAAATCTTATGGGTCAATTTAATTACCGATTCACTGCCGGCCATTGCGCTGGGTGTAGACCCCGGGGATAAGGATGTAATGAAAAAACCGCCCCGGGACCCGCAGGAAAGTTTTTTTGCCAACGGAGCGGGGGGCAGGTCCGTTATCGGCGGCACACTCATCGGCATACTAACCCTTTTGGCCTTCTACCTCGGGTTAAGGGAGCACGGCTATTCCCTTGGTTTGGCGGCAGATATACCCAAAGAGGTTCTAACCTACGCCAGAACCATGGCCTTTGTTGTGCTGGCGGCTTCTCAACTCTTTTATTCGTTATCCATCCGTAATTTTAACAAATCGGTTTTGCAAATCGGCGTCTTCTCCAATCTCTATTTAATCGGCGCCATTATTGTCGGCCTTATTTTGCAAATCGGTGTAATTTCACTACCTGTCCTGGCCAATGCCTTTAAAGTCCATAATTTGAGCTTGCGTGACTGGAGTTTAGTGGTTGCATTTGCTTTAGTGCCGCTGATTATAAATGAAATTATTAAAATGATTGCAAGATCAGCCAGGAAATAATGCGAGTTCCCAGAAAAAGTATGGTTTGCCGGGGACCTTCCTTTCTGTTACAATGTTGCAGGAAGGAAGGTTTTTATATGGAAAAGGCAATTCTGGTGGGTTTGGATACCCCCGGTGCACAATGGAATATCGAAGAAACCATGCGGGAATTGGCACAGCTTGCAGATACGGCGGGGGCGGAAGCTGTTGCTGAAGTGGTTCAGAAGAAGGAACGGCCGGATTCCGCATATTATGTAGGAAAAGGGAAGGTAGAAGAAATAAGAATCATTGCGGAGGAAACGGCGGCCGACCTGGTTATTTTTAATGACGAATTATCTCCGTCGCAGATCAGAAATTTAGAGGCTGCCTTATCTGTACGGATTGTTGACCGGACGGCTCTGATTCTTGATATTTTTGCCCAGCGCGCGCAAACAAAGGAAGGGAAGCTGCAGGTTGAGCTGGCCCAATTAAATTACCTGCTGCCCCGGCTGACCGGAAGGGGCACGGAACTGTCCCGTCTGGGCGGCGGTATAGGCACACGGGGACCGGGTGAGACAAAACTGGAGGTTGACCGCCGCCGCCTGCGCAAACGCATCGGTGAATTAAAAAAAGAAATTGAGGAAATCCGCAAGCACCGTCATTTGCACAGAAAAGCAAGAAAAAACATCCCCTTGCCTGTGGTAACCATGGTGGGCTATACAAATGCCGGCAAGTCAACGCTTTTAAATGTTTTAACGGCAGCCGGTGTCTTGGCCATGGACAAGCTTTTTGCCACCCTTGATCCTACTACCCGCCGGGTTAAGCTGCCCCGGGGAGGCCAGTTCCTTTTAACGGATACCGTCGGTTTTATCCAAAAGCTGCCGCATCATCTGGTTGCCGCTTTTCGCGCGACATTGGAAGAAGTGCTGGAAGCCGATTTGCTGTTGCATATTGTTGATGCCGCGCATCCCCAGGCAGAGCAGCAAATGATTGCCGTGCAGGACGTATTGAGCCAACTGGAGGCCGAGCACCTGCCCCAATTGGTTGTGTTTAATAAAATGGATTTGCCGGAGGCGCATCCTGCTTATAATGTACTTTCTCATCAATACCCGCAGCATGTGGCTGTTTCTGCCGCAAAAGCAAAGGGGATTGATGTTTTGCTGGATAAAATAGAAGAAATACTTCATAGGGAAAACGAGCAACTGGATATGCTGATTCCGTTTACGGAGGCACAGCTGTTACATGTTATCCGGCAGTACGGCAAACTGGAAAGGGAAGAATACCTGCCGGAGGGGATTCGCGTCCGGGGCGTTCTGCCCCGGGCTTGGGCTAATAAAATTCAACAGCAACTAAATTTAAGAAGAACATGAGAGTATTAGTCTTTCTGCGCTTCCATAAGGAGCAACGCTTTGAATGCTTAGCAAAAGGGTCGCATCCGAGTTTGCTAAATGGTTCGGCTGCAATCAAGGAGATTACTACCGAGTTAATTGTAAAATAATGGGGGTTCCTTTAAATATGTTTTCAAGTTTTGGGAACAATATCCAGCCAGGTTCGTCAGACAGTATGAATGCATAATGAAGGGGAGAGATTAAAATGCAGGTAAAACCGGTTGTTAATTACAAATCCCCAAAGTATCCGGACAAAGAAGAGACGCTGAAAAATCCCGGAATATTGCTGACACTGCCTGAACGCTGGCGCAGCAATGCCTATGCTGCTGTGGCCTTTTCCTCACTCTTGCTTTTGACCCTGACAGCATGCAGCAGGAAAGATAGTACGGGGGAGAATGAACAGTTTACCGGTCAGGTTGCGCCTGTCTTTATCCATGGCGACGGCAGGGGCAGTTTTGGCTGCGAATCAGTGGCCCCGCCTGCTTTTTTGTCTGAGGAGGAAGCCTTTTCGGTGATTAAAGAAGAAGCGCAGCGGCAAGGTATTGTTTTTACCAGAAATGCTCCATCCCTGCAGGGTGTAGCAATACCGGAAACAGATATTTACGTTCTGGGTGAAGAAGCAAATATGGGCAGGCAAAAAGGCGACCTGGCGCTGGACGGCTATGATGCGGAAAAACAGGTTGCTTTTGAGTTTGTTTCCCGGGATGACATAAACGCCTGGGCCAGGGAAAATACTGAATGGTTGTCGGTGGAAAGCTATCACTTTCTGGAAGCTGCCAAAGTGCTGGCAGAAGGTCTGGAAGGCCGGACAAAAGGAATTAATCTGGCTGTTTTTTATGACCCGAATTATAATTATTATTCACCGGAAATTCAGGAAATCATTGAAAACAGCGCGGGCGATTTTCAGTTGATGGAAGAGAAGATAAAGGAACGGGTGAAAGCGGATTTGCAGGAGCAAGTGCGTGATTTCTTAAACTGGCTCAAAGGCCAGAACATTATTTAATAATTAATAAAAAGGGATGATAGGTTTGCATTTTACCCTGCATTTAACCAACAACTGCAATATGGCCTGTGCCTATTGTTATGTAGACCGCTCCAATATCCAGACCATGACTGCCGTCATTGCTCGCCGGGCGGTTGACCTGGCCGCCGGCATGACGCCCGGGGGCGATTCCGCCGGCATTGTTTTTTTCGGCGGGGAACCTCTTTTGTATAAAGAATTAATCTGCGAAACCATAGACTATGCGAACTGGAAAGAAAAGCAGGCCGGCTGTTACTTCCACTATAAAGTGACAACAAACGGCCTGCTTTTGGACAAAGATTTCCTTGAGTATTCCCGCAAAAACAATCTTTTTATTGCCTTGAGCCATGACGGGGTCCAAGCTGCCCATGACAGGCACCGCCGTGACACAGAGGGCAGGGGTACATATGAAACTCTCGCCCGGAAGGCACAAATGCTGCTTGCAGCCCGCCCTTACGCGCCGGTGCTTATGACTGTCAACCCGGATACGGCCCGTTATTACGCCGAATCGGTAGAGTACCTTTATAATCTGGGATTTCGCTATCTTATCTGCTCTTTAAACTATGCTGCGGCCTGGCAGGAGGATGATCTGGCAATGCTGGCCGGGGAGTACGGGAAACTGGCTGAATTTTACTACCGGCTGACGCTGGCCGAGGAGAAATTTTATTTAAGTCCTTTTGAGGTAAAAATAAGCTCGCATATTAACCGGAGAACATATTGCCATAAACGCTGCGAACTGGGCCTGAAACAAATCTCAGTTGCGCCTGACGGCCGTTTGTATCCCTGCGTGCAGTTTGTCGGCGACGACAGCTATGTTCTCGGTGATGTTTATGCGGGAGTTAATGAAAAGAGGCGGCAGCACATCTACCTGCAAAATGAAAGGGAAAAGGAAAGCTGCCGTGACTGTGCCGTGAGGAAACGCTGCAATCATTACTGCGGCTGCCTCAACAAGCAGGCAACCGGAAGCATCGACCTTGTTTCACCTGTCTTGTGTGCTCATGAACGTTTGCTGCTCCCAATTGCCGATAAACTTGCAGAAAGATTGTTCAAGAAGCGGAATGCGATGTTTATTCAAAAGCATTATAACGAGTATTATCCCATCGTTTCCCTGGTGGAGGACATGAAAAAGCCGCTTCTTTGAAAATACATGGCGGTTCTTTCGGAAGAATTGAGAACACACCGGGGTGTGTTGTTTTGCGCCAGAAACAATGGTAATATTTTGTTAAATAAAATTGATAATGGGGAGTATGTGGTTTGAAAGAAAAAGCAAAAAAGGAAACGGCAAGTGATTTCATCCGTTCCGTTGCAAAACTGAAAGATTGGCTGGAGACATCCGACAAAATACTGATCGGCGCCGGCGCCGGATTGTCGGCGGCGGCAGGTTTAAGCTATCTGGATGAAGAGTTGTTTAAGCAGTTCCAGCCGGAAATGGCAGCCAGGGGGTACCGCTACCCCTATGAACTGTTTGAACGCTACAAAGAGAACTGGCCGCCGGCCCGGGAATGGGCTTACAATATAAGGCACGTTAATTTTGTGCGTTATCAATTTCCTCCTTCCGAGCTTTACAAAAAGCTGCTTAAGATTGTAGAAGACAAGGATTTCTTTGTTATTACCTCAAACTGTGACCGGCAGTTTTTGCGTACCGGATTTCCCATGGAGCGTGTTTTTGAAGCCCAGGGCAGTTACGACAAACTGAAATGTTCCAGAAGCTGCACGAAGGAGACATGGGAGATAAAACCTTTCATAGACAAGCTGCTCCCTTTGATTGATCCGGAAACATTTATGATTTCCGATGAGAGCGCCATTCCTACCTGCCCTTACTGCGGTGTACAGCTTTTTGCAGCGGTTCGTGATTACGAAGGGTACGAAGAAGAAAAAAACCGTTATATTGAATGGGTTGAAAGTACAATTGGGAAAAAGCTCTGTATTCTTGAACTGGGTGTAGGTTTTAATACGCCCGTTGTGATCCGCTGGCCCTTTGAACGCCTGACATATTATCACAATAACGCACACCTGTTCCGGGTCAATAAAGAATACAAGGAGTGGCCCGGCCACGGCGGCTTCCCAATGGTGCCAAAGGAGCTTAAAGGCAAAGCGACATCCATGCCGTATGATGCCAAGAATGTTATAGAGTGGCTGGCAGAACACATGGTGAAGTGAGGGGGATAAAAAAAGTCCGCAAATGCGGACTTTTCAGACTGTAGACAAA
>DGEC01000072.1 GCA_002385745.1 Firmicutes bacterium UBA3936 | reverse complement strand
TATGTGGAGAAGAGAAAAAAAGGAGGGCAGGCAAAATGACGCTAACGGTTAAAGACTATAACAAATACGGCAAAGAAATGGCAGAACTTTTGCTTCTGCGTCATGCTCCCATTGCTGTGAAAATGCTGAAGAATGAAAGGGAAATCCCCTCCGGAACAATACAGCCTAAAAAAGACTGGGGCAAACACCTGGCCTTATGCCAGGCTTTTGCCGTCGTCCGCCGCGAGAGGGCGGCACTTACCATGCTCAAGGAAGACCACTGGTGTGTCTGGCCGCTGATTGCCTTTGGGCTGGTGGAATTCAAAGAGGGGGAAGCTTATTACGAGCAGACTGTAACGGCAAACTTTGTTGAAGATCCGGAGAAGGCAAAGGAATTTTTCAAGGAGTCATTCCCGCGGCTGGAATACGGCAAGTATATCGGTTTTTCCCTGGCGCCCCTGGACACCGCCGGTTTTATTCCTGATTTAATACTTGTTTATTTAAAACCGTCACAGCTGCGGAGCATGCTGATGGCGGTTAAATATAAAACCGGCAGGCTTTTGGAATGTGCCTTTGACGGTGTAGATTCATGCGTCTTTTCTACCGTTCCCGTGATTAAAAAAGAAAGCGCCTATCGCATAACCGTCCCTGACCCGGGCGAATATGAAAGGGGTCTGACTTCTGAAGAAGAAATGATTTTTTCCCTTGCGGCCGCCAAGCTCGAAGAATTAATGTCCGGACTGCAGGTTCTCTCGGCAATGGGCTTTGGCTACAGGCAGCTGCAGATGGAAATGCAACTGGATTTTCCCCGTCCCGAATTCTACAACAATTTGTTTAAAATGTGGGGTTTGGATGAGGGAGAAATCTGGAAGCGCTAGGATAACGGCGGGGAGGGTTGAAAATGGCGATGCCTGAGAAATACCGGCAGTTTGGAAATGAGCTTGTTGAATTGCTGAAGCTGCGGACTATGCCTGTTGCCGTTAAGATGCTGGAGAAACGGGAAACCCCGGAAAACGCGCTGCTTCCCAAAAGGGACCTGGGAAAACATTTGACACTCTGTCAAGCTTTTTCCCTGGTCAGGCGCGAGGGGCGGTCTGTCGCCATGTTCAAAGAAGACTACTGGTGTGTCTGGCCTGTTATTGCCCTTGGCCTTGTGGAATGCACGAAAAAATGTGTCGACGAAGTTCACGATAAAATGTTCATCAAAGACCCTGCTTTGAGCAGGCAGGTATTTGAAAATTCTTTTCCGCGTCTGGAATACGGCAGGTACGCGGGTATGCTGCTGTCTCCGCTCCCGAAAACCGAATTTATACCGGATGTAATTCTGGTGTATGCCAATCCGGCAGTATTACGAAGTATGCTTTGGGTAATCCGTTGCGACACGGGCAGCATTGCCGACTGTACCTTTGAAGTGGAGTTTTCCTGTGTTTTTGCCACTGTACCCGTTTTACAAACCGGCAAATACCGGGCGACTTTCCCCGACCCGGGTGAATATGAACGGGCTTTTGCCGCTGAGGACGAAATGATTTTTTCCCTGCCGGGGAGCAAAGCCGGCGAACTGGTTGCCGGACTGAAAGCTTTTGAAAAAATGGGATTCGGCTACCGGCAGTTTAATTATGTTATGAGATATGATTTCGCCCGGCCGCGCTTTTATGATGACCTGTTTAATATGTGGGGACTTGACCGGGGAGAAATTTGGCCTAGATAACCGGGCATGCTGCCGGGGGACGGCGCATGCTAAGATAAATTAGCAAGGAGCTCGCATGCATATGAGGATTTGTGTTTTATCCGGCAATCCCAAAAAGGATGGCTTATGCCAGAGTGTAATTGAGGCGGCAAAGGAAGGAGCTGAAGCAGGAGGGGCTGCGGTTGCGGAAATCAGACTGAAGGACTTTAATCTGCAGCGCTGTTGGGTGTGCGGCAGCGGCTGGGGTGCCTGCCGTGATGAGAATTACTGTACTTATGGCTCCGATGGTTTTGATGAAATCAGGGAACAGATACAAAATGCCGACGCCCTGGTTATAGCCACTCCTGTTTACTGGGGCGAAACAACGGAGATTTTAAAGTCCTTTCTTGACAGGCTGCGCAGGTGCGACTTCAACGGTGACAAAGTATTAAGGAACAAGCAGGTTTTGCTGATTGCCTCGGCCGGGGGGTCGGGGAACGGGCTTTTAACCTGCCTGGAGCAGCTGGAACGCTTTTGCAGGCATACCGGTGCCGTAATTTTTGATTATTTTGCCGTAAACCGCTGGAACAGTGATTATAAAAAGACGGCAGTCAAGTCTGCCGCTGCAGCTTTGGCCAGTGGCCGGAAGAACGGCGACACCCTGTAAAAAACCGGCACGTGGCCGGCTTTCAGAACAGGCTGTTTTCTTTTAATTTATTTTGGCAGAGACTCTTTTTTAGCAGCCAGTTTTCTTTTGCGTTCCAGGTATACTTGCTTTCTTTCCTCGTAACGCTGCTTTTCTTCCTCTGTTTCCGGTATCAGGCGGGGCACCGGCTTCGGCTTGCCTTGTTCATCAATGGCCACAACCGTGAAATACCCCGTCAATGCTGTCCGGGGAGGCTCTTCGCTGTAGAGGTCTTCCACTTCCACAGTGACGAGAATTTCCATAGATGTTCTGCCTGCAAAGGCCATTTCGGCAGTGCAGATCAGCAGGTCGCCGACATGGACGGGAATCATGAACTCCAGTTCGTTTACCCTGGCTGTGACCACATTGCTGCGGCAGTGCCTTTTTGCCACGGCGGCGGCGGCAGAGTCCATAATTTTCAAGATTTCCCCACCGTGTATGTTGCCGGCCGGATTGGCCATATTGATAAGCATTATCTGGGACAAAACCGTCCTCGAATCGGAAACTGTCCTTTCTAAAAACACCTCTTATCCCCCCGCTTCGCAGTCACCGGATTTTCTTTGCTGCTGCAGGACAGGTGTCCAAGCAGGCCAGCGCAGTCTAATGTAAATTCTATCCTTTGCTGTTAATATCCTCTGCAATTATCCAAGTATTTTAACCGATTTTATTTTGCTCTAAATATTCATAGACCTTTTCAAAAAGCAACCCTGTTGCAAACCAGAGCGGGGCATAATCCAGGCGTATTATTCCGTTTATATTATAAGCGGCACCTGTGTAGTTCCAGGCGCAATGGCCGGTCAGGTTTTTTAGCAACCAGCCGCTGCAGGACTCAATGGCAAAGATAATAAAAGCCCAGATCAGGCCGCGAAAAAACCAGCGGCAACCGGCAATTTTACGATAAACAGGCTCCATGAAAACTGCCAGGCCGTAAATGGGCAGCATCCATAAGTATGTTCTGCATTATCCTTTGTAGATTCCTGCCGGTTATGCAGTAGCTGCAAGTGCCGGCATTGAATTGCCGGAGTTTGGGTAAAGAGGGTAAATGAGAACTCCGGCTTTGGGAAACCGGGAAAGAACTGAATAAAACCTAAATGTTTATAAAGGAGGAACAGAGAAAGTGACTGCAAAAAAATATAATGTGGATGTTCTGGTTGTTGGCGGAGGGGTAGCCGGCGTGGCCGCAGCCGTTACCACCGCCCGCGCAGGGTTGAAAACACTGCTTATTGACAGCCAGGGAACCCTGGGCGGGCTGGCCACAAACGGTTATGTAACCGGGGTGGCAGGGATGGTCGAAGGATTTTGCAAAGAATTTCTGGACAGGCTGGAAGCCGAGGGAGATTTGTACCGGCGCCCGCATCTTCCGGCCATTGATCCCGAGAAAGGCAAATTTATGCTGGAAAGGATGGTACTGGAGGCGGGGGCAGCTATCCTGTACTGGACCTATGCCATTGATGTTGTAACGGAAGACAGATTGATTAAAAAGGTAATCTGCCACAGCAAGTCCGGCAGGATGGAAATCAGTGCCAAAATCTATATCGATACAACCGGTGATGCGGATATTGCCGCTTATGCCGGCGTTCCCTACGAAGTGGGCAGTCCGGAATTCGGCGGTCTGAATATGTCTACAACCTTGGCTTTTAGAATGGCGGGTGTAAACCTGCCGGACTATTGGGAAGCAATGCAAAACTGGCAAAAAGAGCAAAAAACGGGGTACATGTCATTATTTGCCGACAAAATGGAAGAAGCTGTTGCCAACGGCGACCTGCCCTATTTCATCTTTCCGACGGCGCTGATATATCAAATCCCGCGTACTCCCCCGGAAAATGCCGATATTACCGTTATGACCACACATAGTTTTTATACCCGTAATACGGATGTGGAGGACCTGACAAGGCAGGCCATTGAGCAGCACCGGCAAATTGCCTGGGTGGAAAAATTTCTGCAGAAATATATTCCGGGATTTGAAAAGAGCCGTCTTACCGGAGTGGCCAGCCTGCACGGAGTGCGTGATTCGCGGCGGATAGTCGGCGAATATGTCTTAAAGGACGAGGATGTGGCCTGTGCCAAGAAATTTGCGGACGGCATTGCCAAATTTCCTGAATTTTTTGATACTCACCATCCGACAAACCCCCGTATTGGCTTTATCCGCCATATACATCTGCCCGAACCGAAAGAACCGGCTGTCTGCAGGCCCGCACAGTGTTCTTCCGCCATGCATCCCTTTGTCAAACCCGGCGGTTTTGAAGCCCGGGTCAACCCCCGGGAGTATTGTGAAATTCCCTACAGGTCTCTTGTCCCTTTGAAGATTGACAACCTGCTGGTGGCAGGCAGGTGCGTTTCCGCCGAGTTTCATGCCCTGGCGGCGGTGCGTGTCATTGCAACGGGAATGAGTACCGGAGAGGCGGCCGGTACCGCTGCCGCACTCTCACTGCAAAAAGGAGTAACACCCAGGGCACTGGACGGCAGGCTTGTCAGGCAGACACTGATAGATAAGGGTGTCCCCCTGGATAAGGCACCGGACGGGCACTGGGCAAATGTCCGGGAGTTGCACGGCGAATTTGTGGTTATTCCCGGCGATTTTGTGGCTTTTAAAACTCCGGAGGGCATCAAGACCCATATGTAGTTAAAAAGAGGGGGTTTCAACACCGGAGGCAAAGCGGCGGTTCTGCCCCTTTTCGGCCGCTGCAGTAAAATTCGGAGGTGAATTGTATGAATGCCAAGGCCTTGAGAGAATTCAGGACAAAACTGTTTACCGATCTGTATACGGGTATCATCCCGGAAAGAATCCCGGTACAGGACAGCCTGCAGATTGAATATTACATCCAGTATGCAGGCAAGGATTTAATGACCACACAGTATTGCTATACGACGGAGCTGCTGGTGGAAATCCTTGAAAAGGGCAGGGAAGTTGCCAGGGGAGATACGGTGCCCATAGCCTTTGCCCGGAACCCTATAGCTATGATGTTCCAGCAGTCCCTGGTCAATGAAATGAGCAAAACGGGTATGATTCAGCACCCGGAACGATCTTTTATGGGGGCCGATGAATATGATGAACTGATCAAAAACCCGCATGACTTTCTGCTGGAAAAACTTGCTCCCCGTATGAACAGGGGCTATGCAAAAGGGGAAGTTCACCGTGCCCTGAATTTTGCCAAGTATGTCCTGGCCACATTGGATACTGAAAAGGAGTTTGCCGCGGCAACAGCCATCATACAGGAACGTTACGGCTTATTCAGCCCGCCTCCCGGTTCAAATGCGCTGCAGGCAGTGCCCTTTGATTTTATAACTGATATGTACCGGGGATTTTCACAAATACCTCTGGATATGAGGAGACAGCCGGAGAAACTTCTGCAGGCCATGGAAGCGGTTATGCCTTATCTCATTTACCTGGGCAGGGAAAAGGTTAAAAGTCCGCTGGGCGCCAATATGATTATGACGCATATGGCCGCTTTTCTGAATACCAAAGATTTTGAAAAGTTCTACTGGCCTACTTTTTATAAAATCTGCCATATCTGCGCTGAACGCGGGCAAGCCGTATCGATTTTCCTGGAAGGCGACTGGACCCGTTTTATTGATTATCTCCAGGAACTGCCGCAGGGTACAAGGCTTTATATGGAATACGGCGATCCACGGAAATTTAAGGATAAACTTGGCAAGAAGATGGTGCTTGGCGGTTTTTATCCTCTGACACTGCTGAAAAATGCCACGAAGGAAAAATGTATCGACAAGGCAAAGGAATTGATTGATATTTTGGCTCCGGGCGGCAATTACTACTTTACCTGTGACAAGGGTGCCTTGAACTTAAACGATATTAATCCCGAAAACTATATAGCTGTTATGGAATATGTCCTGGAAAACGGAAAATATGATAATGCCGGAGAACCGGTAACAACAGCGAAAAAAGAAGACTCAATCAAAAAGTTTTCCCATCTGTATCCGGAATTTAAGTCGCAGTACATTGTCAGTTTTGATGACTTTAAGAAAGAATACCCGCCCGTCAGTGAAAAGATTGAAGCGCTGATGCGGGCAGCCTATGAGAAATATTCCGCCATAGTCGATTTTATGATGTAGTCTGCCTGTCCGTTGTCCGGCGGCAAATAAAAACAAATAGGCTGCTGTAAAACAACTCTCTTCTTTGTTTTGCAGCAGCCTTCTTGCGTCCTGCGAGGCGCAGCAATGCAGGTCTGTGCCGCCGGAAACGGGGATTTTTATTTTTATGGCTAAGATGGTTAATTATTCTTAATACATTAAAAAAGGCAGGAATTATGTAGAAAAAAGATAATTAAATATACAGGTTTTTGGGTTTTTTCTAACTTGGATAAGGAGTGGTGATATGTTCAGCTTTAAAAGGTCGGGGATATTTCTGCCAATCCTGCTCTGTTTTATTTTGGCTTTGTCCGGAACTGTATCCGCCGCCGGCCCGGCTTCATTTCCTGATGTGCCGGATTCGCACTGGGCTCTGCCGCATATCATAAAAATGCAGCTGCGCGGTGTTATCACGGGATACGGCGATGGCTCCTTTAAACCTGACAACTATGTTTCCCAGCTGGAAGCTGTCACCATGGCTGTCCGTGCCATGGGCCTGCAGGATGAAACGGAAAAGGAGCATAGTATTGATGTCAGCCGCTATGATCTGCCTGTTTCCTGGAATGCCGCAGGTTATGTAAAGGTTGCTTTGCTGCGGGGGATTATTGATGCCGATAATTTTTCCCCGTACAGCAATGCCGGCAGGGCCTGGGTAGCTCAGATGGTTATCCGCATGATTGATGCCGAGGATGAACTGCGGGAGGAGGCTGCTACAAACTTTGACGATGATGCTTCCATCCCAAAATGGGCAAAAAAACATGTGGCACTGGCGGTGGATAAGGGGATTATCACAGGCGTTGCAAATTCCACCGGAGGTTATGATTTTCTGCCCGACAACGCCGTAAAAAGAGCTGAACTGGCCACTATGATCAGCAGGGCCGACCGCTATATGAATGAGGTTAAAGGCCAGCTGCCCATGGCTGAAGTAACGGCAGTGGAAGGCAGCAGGGTTTCTCTAAAACAGACCGGCAATGTTGTTCAGGCATACAATGTAGTTTCTACTACGGCTATTTTCGACAAAAATGCAAAACGCTCCACGGCAAGCATTCTCAAACCCGGCGAGTTGATACGCTACCAGGTTAATGAGCAGGGTGACTTTATATTTATTGAACAGTTAAACAAGGATCACTATCAGTATAAATATATAAGCGGCACAGTTATCCGGCATTTTAAAGAAGACCGGCTTGTGATCATTCAGAGCGGCGACGGAAAACTGCATACAAACAGGTACGCAGACGGCAGCGGGGCGGAATTGCTGCAGCCGGGAACTTTTGTTACCGCTACAGTGAAAGACGATACCATTGTCAGTATCAAGTATGACGACCTGCAGGGCAGCGTACTCCGCGGCAAATTCTATTTCCTGGACAAGGAGAAAAATATTTTAACCCTGGAAACAAACAATCGCCATGAATCCTTTACAGTCAGTGACAATGTCATATTTAATTATGGCGGCAAACGCTTTCCTTCCGTGCAAGACCTGGTAAAAGGCGATGAGATCGAAATTACGCTGAAAGATAACGAAATTATATCCATTACCCTTCTCAAGGAGTACAACAGGGAAACCTTAAGCTGTAAAATTGTTGCAATCTCACCCATAGAAAAAGTGCTGACAGTCCGTGCTGCCGACGGCAGGCTGATATCCGTTGAAGTGCCTGATAATGCAGTTATTACTATTGGCGGCATGGCAAATCCCCTGTTTTCCGACCTTGAGGTGGGAGATGATATAGAATTAACCGTTGAGAAGAATGCAGCAGTGGCGCTTACCGTTACAAACAGGGGCTATAAAAAGGAAGTTACAGGAAAAGTGGAGGCTTTGAATGCTTCTACAAGGGTAATTGTGCTGGAAGACGAGCAGGGTAATTTAAATACGTACAGAATAGACGAGGCCGTGTATCTTGACCTGGGGAAAAGCCAGCCGAAACTCAGCGACATTACCGTGGGCATGACGATAACACTGAAACTTGAGGATAACATTGTTTATGAAATTACCCGCCAAAACAAGGTTGTAGGAAAGCTGGAACAAATTGACGGAAAACGCAACCAGGTGACTGTCAATACCGCGGGAGGAAGAAAAAATTATAATATAGGCGGGGCGGTTATTCGTATCAGCGGGATCACATATCCTACGATAAATCACCTGGAAGCAGGGCAGCAGGTTCAGTTGACGCTGCTGGACGGCAGAGTTGTCATGGTTGAAGTTATCATCACAAAACTGGGCACAGTCGCAAGCATTGATTCCTCCAGGAACAGGTTTGAGGTGAAGGAGGGTTCATTAACAAGCAGATATGACATTAATCCCGGCACTGCCTTTATTGTCAGAGGGATCAGCAGTCCTTCACTTCGCGACCTGAAAGTGGGGGACGCAGTGTATCTTACCATAGTCGGAAAAGATCTACAGCAGGTTGAGGTTGTTCCGGCACAACTTGGTTATGTTGTTTCCGTCAGCCTGCAGGCAGGTAAGATTATAGTCCAGACCGGCTCGTCCCAGGAAATAATTGACATTAATGACAAGCTGACAGTATATTCGGGCACCGGCGGTAAAATGCCGGCCGTCAACTTGAAAGAGCAGGATTATGTAAAAATAGTATCAACCGACGACGAAACTATTGTCTACCAGTCCCAGGTACTGAACGGGGAAGTGGTCGTAATTGATCCTGTCACAAGAAGCATTTATATAATGGACGAAACCAAACTTTACCAATGGTTCAGCCTGGTTAAAGATTTGTCCGTGTGGAAGGGTTCTTCCGACAGTCGTCTTGAAGACCTGGCCGTAGGAAGCAAGGTAAAGCTCTATTTATTTGACAACCAGGTATATGGAATTCGCATAAACGAAAACTGATTGGCTAAAACCGGCATGAATCCAAAGCAAAAAAGAGCTTCTGATCTTTTGGAAAGTCCGGGATCAAAAGCTCTTTTTCTTCTTTTGAAAAACAGCTTTATTATTTCATTTTTTCTTTTGGTTCTTTTTGTATTCACTGATCCAGTTGAGGGCAAATTTTGTGAACAGGTTGAGGGCGGGGTCGTCGTTATCGTCATTTAGTGTAACCAGTGAAATCCTCCGGGTGATTTCCGGGGAAATTTTCGTAACGGCTATGCCATGCTGCGGGTAGCGTGCCGCAACCTGGGAAGACAAAATTGTAACGCCAAGATTCTCACGGACAAGCTCCAGGGATGTTTCCACCTGACTGCAATGATATAAGATATTAGGTTCAAAATCGGCGGCGGTACAGGCTTTTTTAAAATTTTTATAAAGCCCGGAACTGGGATGAGCGACTATAAATTTTTCATTGGCAAGATCCTGGATATCTACGGTGTGGTTTGTGGCCAAGGGGTGCAGCACATTTGTCACCAGTACCACATGATCTTTGATCAGGCGATATGTTTTAATATGGGGATTTTCTTCGGTTTCACTGACAAAAGCTGCATTAATTCTTGAGCCCATAAGCATCTGTAACAACTGCTGGCATTCCCCCTCGGTAAACTGCAGGCGGACACCCGGATAATTCTTATGGAAGCTGGCAATCAGGGATGTCAGGCCGAAATGCCCGATAACGGGCAAAAGACCAAGTTTGATCTGTCCACGCGAGACGGAAAGATACTGCTGAATGGTGCTTTTGGATTTATTAATTTCCAGTAATATTTGTTGCGCATGGGCAAGGAATGCGCTGCCGGCATTGGTCAGTCTGACAGTACGGGTAGTACGGTCAAAAAGTTTAATGCCAAGTTCTTCTTCCAGCTTTCTGATCTGCTGAGAAAGGGAAGACTGTGAAATATTAATTTCAGCGGCTGCCCGGGTAAAACTTTGAAATTTTGCCACTGCCACCATATATTCCAGTTGATGAATCTCCATATTACCATCTCCGTTATAAAAATTTTTATTAAGCAGGGCAGGCGATTAATAGTTTTAGACGATTAATATTATTAGAAATATTAATTTGCATAATTAATAAATTAGTAATATGATATAATTAAGTTAGATTTGTTTATATCGTAACAGGAATTATTGTTTATTTCAAGAATAATTCCTAATTAAAGAAACAGAAAAAAAAATTATCTGCCAACGAAAAAAAATTATTATTAAGGAGGTATGAAGAGTGAAGTACGAATACTCAAAGGGCTCTCTGGACAAAGCGGACGGTATATACTTCCAGAATATGACCGGACATGATGTTGAAGAAAGATTAAAGAAGAATGACATTATCATTATCCCTGTAGGTGCGACTGAATACCACGGGAAAGGACAGGCTTACGGTGAAGATACTTTCCTGGTCACCAGAATGGCGGAAATTGTTGCCAGGGAAACCGGCTGTACCGTATCGCAGCCGATTTGGTTCGGCTCCCACCCGGCCAATCAGTTGGGCATGCCCGGCACCATTGTCATTCCGGAAGAAACATTCATAGCCTATCTGCGGGCCATTATTGCCGGATACTGGAATGCCGGTTTCCGTAAACAGATTTTGATAAACGGCCACGGCCAGGAATATGTAATCCCCAATGCCATCCAGCAATTTGGCAAGATATGCCAGGTACCTGCCGTTATAGCATTCGTTAACTGGCCGACTGCCATTGCTCCTTATCTGAAGGACAAAGAACACGGCGGCCCCTTTGAAACACCGTTCAGGCATGCCGACGAAGTGGAGGCTTCCTACTCTCTGGCACTTTTCCCTGAACTGAACAAGAAGGAATATATGGAAGACAGCAAAAAGGAACCGAAGGGCTTCCTACCTGAAGGGCATGTTGACAAAGGCGGAGACATTTATCAGTTTCCTATCCCCGGCCATGCTCAATACGGGCTTGGCGGCCTGGAAGTAATTAATTACCCGGAAGGCGTTATTGGGAAACCCAGCCTTGCCGATGGCAAGAAAGCAGAAGAGGGTCTCGAGGCATTGATCGACTACCTTATCAAGCTGCATAACGACATTTTGGAAAAATTCCCTCCGGGCGTGCTGCCGGAGCCGGAACTTGTCACCGAGCAGGACCGCAAGACCATCGAAGCTCTGCTGAAAGGGCCTTTCAAGGGCGGTATAAGCCTTTACGCCCACAGGTATCCCATCTAACCGGCGCTTTGCTTTCCTTGGCAGCCTGATTCTCAGTGTTTATAATTAATTTCTAATGAATAGAGGTGTGATATGTCTGACATTAACTATTTTGTCCAGGTAATCAATGACCGTAGAAGTATCCGTAATTACACGGATGAGAAAGTTACCGAGGAAGAACTGCGCATAATTCTCGAGAGTGCCAGACAAGCTCCCTCAGGGGAAAATGCCCAGCCCTGGAGATTTGTTGTTGTCAAGGATCCGAAAAACAAGAAGTTCCTCTCTGACCTTTGCCGCCGCGGCAGCGGACGCAGGTTTACCGGTGAATTTCTCAGCAAGCAGATGCAGGAAAGGTTTAAGGGCTTAAAAGACGAGGCCAAAAGGGAAGCGGCCTTTAAAAAGCTGACATCAGGCAATGTTTCTGCCTTTGTTAATGAATCCGACGTGATTATCATTGTCTCCGGGAGAAAGGATGTCTGGGATTTGCCCTTTGATACATCCGCAGCCATTGAAAACATGCTTCTGGCCGTGACTGCGCTGGGACTTGGCGCTTGCTGGCTGGTTGCTCCCTGCATTGATGTGCGTGACGAAATGGTGCTGAACGAGTATTTTGGCATTCCCGATGGGTATAAGACAATCAGCATCATTGCCGTAGGCAAGCCTTCACGTATACCAAGGCCGAGGCCCCGCTTGCCGCTGGAAGAGCTGGTATTTGACGAGAAGTTCGGCCAGCCTTATTACTCCAAGGACAACGAATAGGGGGTATATTGATGAGTAATTTGGACCGGTTCAAAGACACTGTAATTTTTGAGGCGCAGAAAGAGTTTTATGATGAGCGGGGCAGGGGTGCCCGTTACCGGATGACTACTGTCGGCGTATCCTTTTTTAAAAAGGCAATTGAAGATCTTAAAGATTTAAACGGTGTTGTTTCCTGGCTGAAAGATAACGGCTTTGCCGAGAATATTGAAATGACGGAAGACAATGTTTCCGTGACCTTGAGAGTAAAAGGCTGCTGTCTGATGAATGTCAGGGAAGAATTCCGCAATAAAGGCATAGAACCCCTTTCCTGTCCTATCGCCAATGTGATTATGCACTCCATGGAATTAAACGGCAGCATGCCTCCCGAGATTCTGCCGATTGAGTTCGAAGGGGACACCTGCAAAATAAGGATGGCTAAAATCTTTACTTCCGATGTCGTAGAGGAGGGGTAAGCTGCCGGTACAGGGCAAAGTGAGAAATTGGCCCGAGCGGATTGTTCATCAAATAAAAGCGAGCCTTAAGCAGACAGACGGAGACTGTACAATTATGACTGTACCTGACTATACCTGCAAGAATGTGTGGTCCCCGGGCAAGCCTGCCCGGGGGCGCACATCTGCTAACTGGAGGGAAGAGAATGCTGGTAATTGATAAAGAAAAGTGCATAGGCTGCGGGGTATGTGCTTCCATTTGCCCGGTTGGTGCAATTTCAGAAACAGATGACGGCAAATATCATATCGACACCGATGAATGTGTGGAGTGCTATTCCTGCATGAATACCTGCGCTCAGGAAGCCATCTCGGAAGAAGAGGATTAAAAAAAGAGCAGACAGGTCCCGGAAGATGAGGTCGGGCTTGTTGTGAGAAACGGAAGGTGGGAAGCCAAAGGTGATTGTGTCATCCATGACGATGATCACATAGAGCTTTTCCCCTTCTTGCAAGGCGGATAAAAAAGATGAAAGGAGACGATAAGGTGGCCAAGGTAATTGTAAGGGAAAGTGAGGTTGAAGGGGCCCGTAGAGAGCCTCCGCGGGTGTCTAAAATCCTAATCAGTGAGCATACTGTCGGGGCAAAGCAGATTTCCATGGGGACAAATGTCACAGAACCCGGCAGCCGCATTCCCTTGCACAAGCATACTGATTCGGAAGAGGCAATGTTTGTTATTTCAGGTAAAGGGAAGCTTATCTGCGACGGCAAGGAATATGATCTGACTCCCGGCACCGCTATTTTCTCGCCCGTCGGTGTTGAGCATGAGATTATAAACACCGGAGACGAGCCCTTCAAAATCGTGTGGGCTTACGCACCTCCTCTGCCTGAACACCTTAAGAAATAAAACCTCTCTGCCGGTAGCCGGTCGAGGCAAAGGAGGTGACAAACGAGAGGATGCAGAAATTTTTTCCGGTAGAAGAATTAAAGCAATTTGCCCGTGGTATACTTACGAAGGCCGGTGTTCCGGAAGAAAATGCCGCAATACTGGCCGATACGCTGCTGCTTGCAGATTTGCGGGAGGTTAAGTCCCACGGTATTGTCAGGCTGCCTACTTATATCGGCCGGGTTGAAGCAGGAGTGATGTCTCCTGATGCCCCGGTAAAAACGCTGGTAGACAGAAATGCTGTGGCTATGCTGGATGCTTGCAATTCCTTCGGCCAGGTTGCAGGCCACAAGGCAATGCAACTGGCCATAGAAAAGGCAAGGGAATATGGCTGCGGCATGGTAGCGGTTAAGAATTCAAACCATTTCGGCATAACCGCTTATTACTCCATGCTGGCCGTGGAAGCGGACATGGTGGGGATTGTCATGACCAATGCCTCCCCGGCCATGGCTCCCTTCAGAACTAAAACGCCTCTTTTAGGGACCAACCCCATCTCAATCGCTATTCCAGCAGGCGAATGTCCACCCATTGTTCTGGACATGTCCACTACCGTAACGGCAAGGGGGCGAATACGCTATGCAGCCCTAACCGGCAGCGAGATTCCCCTTGGCTGGGCGCTTGACAAGGACGGCAAACCTACCACCGACCCGCATGAGGCTCTGGCAGGAAGCCTGGAGCCTATCGGCGGCGTTAAGGGTTTCGGACTGTCGCTGGTTGTAGACATACTGTGCGGTATCCTGACAGACACAGTTATGACAGGTGCTGTGAAAAATATCACAGATTACAGCGGTCCGTCCAAGACAGGGCATTTCTTTGTTGCTTTGGATATTGCCAAATTTGATGGTGTCGACAGGTTTAAGAACAGAGTTGATGAAGTTATCAAAAAGATCAAGTCCCTGCCGTCCGTTGACGGCGGCCCAATTTATATGTTGGGTGAAATTGAACATATTAACACACAAAAGAATCTTCAGAGGGGCGTTCCCCTTGACGATGAAGTAATCAGCAATCTGAATGATCTGGCCAAACGGTATGGAGCTTCACAGCTAAAAGCTTAAATAAAATATAAGCTAATGAAGCTAAAAATTAAAAAGGAGAGAAGGTAAAGATGATGTTTTACGAAGAGACAAGAAAACAAATGGAAAAACTGGGGTTGCCCAGCGGGGACAGGTATGACCTGCCTACCTCCACGAAGCGCTTTCCGGACGGCGCCCAGTTCAGGATTGAGTGCCCGACCGTCAACACTCCGGAATGCATGCGTGCCCTGGTTGAAACCGCCTGGAAAGAATACGGTGTGCATGTCAACAAGATTGACGAGACCTATGGTATCGTCCGCCACACCACTAAGGACATCAAAGAATACATTGCCATTGCCAAGGACTGGGGCGTTGAGCTCAATATGTCAGTCGGCCCCCGCGCGGTATATGATATTGGCGCTACAGTACATTCTTCCCAGGGTGTCCGTGTCGGCTATCGTCTCCGCGGCATGGAAAACGTTATCCGGGCTATTGAGGATGTCAAGAGAGTTTGCGACATGGGTGTCCGCGGCATCATCTGCTACGACGAAGGTATGCTGTGGGTTATGGACGAACTGCGCAAAGCGGGCGATCTTCCTTCCGACCTGAAGATCAAGCTGTCCGCTCATATGGGTGCCTGCAACCCTGCATCATTTAAGCTTTTTGAAAAACTGGGCGCTGATACCATTAACCCCATCCGCGACCTGACCCTCGAAATGCTGGCAGCATTGCGCGAAGCAGTAGATGTACCCATTGACCTGCATACCGACAACCCGCCCGCATCCGGCGGCTTCATCCGCACCTACGACGCTCCCGACATGGTCCGCATAGTCTCTCCGGTATATCTGAAGATGGGTAACTCTGCAGTAGCAGCCCACGGCATGAAGACTTCCGCCCAGGACGGCAAGAACATGGCTGCCCAGGTCAACCGGATTCATGAAACCATCATGACCTACTATCCCGAAGCAAAACAGAGTGAACCCGGACAGCCCGACATGGCTATTCCTAAGTAATAACAATTAAAACTAATATTTTAGCAGCCTGATTGATACGCTTCCACGCGTATCAATCAGGTTTTTCCCTGCTATGAAAGGCCGGTTCCCGAAGGAAATTATTGACTGTGCAGAAGATTGTTTGAATGATTTTTAAGGAGTGTTAATTTACATGATCAACAAAGATGAGTTATTGAAAAAAGCGCAAAAACCGGCTCAGGACGCTCTGCGCCTGCACCCGTTTTATCAGGGCAAAATAGAAGTGGACTTAAAGGCCAGTGTCCGCAGCTATGATGATTTTAGCATCTGGTATTCTCCCGGTGTCGCAGCACCCTGCAAAGAAATTGCTGAAAACCCGGAAGCTGTTTATAAGCATACCAACAAGGGAAATTTTGTTGCGGTTGTTTCAGACGGTACCCGTGTTCTCGGCCTGGGCGACATAGGTGCAGAAGCATCCATGCCTGTTATGGAAGGCAAGGCACTGCTTTTTAAATATCTTGGCGGTGTTGACGCTTTCCCCATTTGCGTGGACACTAAAGATCCTGATAAATTGATTGAATTTGTCAAGATGCTGCAGCCCTCATTCGGCGGGATTAACCTGGAGGATATTGCCCAGCCGAAATGCTTCTATATTCTTGAGCGCCTGCGCAAGGAATGCCGCATTCCCGTTTGGCATGATGACCAACAGGGAACAGCTACCGTAACGCTGGCCGGGCTGATAAATGCCCTGCGCTGTGCCGGCAAAGAACTGAAGGATGTCAGCATTGCCTTTATCGGCGCCGGTGCCGCCAATGTCTGCATATCCAACCTGGTTTTCTTTGCCGGGGCAGACCCTGCCAAATGCTTTGTAGTTGACAGCAAAGGCATCCTGCATAGAAACCAGGCTGATGAATTAAGAGAAAAGGGCTATCTGCAAAAAGCCGAACTGGCTGCCAGGACAAATGCCGAAGGGCGTACCGGCGGCATGGCTGAAGCCATCAAAGGTGCCGATGTGGTAATAGCTCTCAGCCAGTCCGGTCCCGATGTTATTAAAGGCGAATGGATAAAAACCATGAATGACAAGGCAATTGTTTTTGCCTGTGCCAACCCCATTCCGGAAATCTGGCCTTGGGAAGCTAAAGAAGCGGGCGCGTATATTGTTGCTACCGGGCGTTCCGATTTCCCGAACCAGGTAAACAATTCCATCTGTTTCCCCGGCATTTTCCGTGGCGTTTTGGATGTACAGGCATCAACCATAACCGATGAAATGTGTGTTACCGCCGCCCAAACCATAGCCGATTTGGGAGTGGAGATTGGACTGACTCCTGACAACCTGCTGCCTACAATGGATAATGTGGAAGTCTTTGTCCGCCAGGCGGTAGAGGTTGGACTGAAAGCAATTGAACTTGGTATTGCCAAGAAAAAATACACCAGGGAAGAGCTGCGGGCAAAAGTTGAAAAATCAATTTACCGTGCCCGCAATGTTACCCAGTTGCTGATGGATAATGATTTTATTCCTGCGCCTCCCGCAGAATAAGGAGTGTACCGGTAAATATAGCCAAAAGAAACAGCAGGCGGGCTGCCTGCCCGCCTGTATTTATTTATGTCAAAGGGAGGATGAGCTATGAAGGAAGTACATGTGAGTGAGATAATTGATGCTGTGGAAAAACTCTGCCTGAAGGCAGCCTATGATCTGCCCAAAGATGTGGAAGACTGTATTGCTGCCTGCAGCGGACAGGAAGAATCTGAATTTGGCAAATATATATTTGACCAAATCCTTGAAAATATTAAGTATTCCCGGGAAAATGATGTCCCCCTCTGCCAGGATACCGGTGCAGCTGTTTTTTTCATTGAATTGGGGCAGGACGTTCATATTACCGGTGGCAGTTTGGAAGACGCCATTAATGAAGGCGTCAGGCGCGGTTATGACAAAGGGTATCTTCGCAAGTCCATGGTTATCGACCCGGTTTTTAACCGTAAAAACACCGGTGACAACACACCTGCCATTATCCATGTTTTCGTTGTCCCCGGCAGTAACTTGAAAATAACAATACTGCCCAAGGGCGGCGGCAGTGAGAATATGGGCAGACTTGCAATGTTAAAACCGTCCGACGGCCTGGCAGGCGTGAAAAAATTTGTTGTGGATACCGTCAAGATTGCCGGCGGCAACCCTTGTCCTCCTGTCGTAGTAGGGGTTGGCATCGGCGGTACGATGGAAAAAACAACCCTGCTGGCAAAAAAGGCACTGGCCAGAAAAATCGGCGAGCCCAATTCCAACCCGCAGTATGCCCAGCTGGAAAAAGAGCTTCTTGAGGAAATTAATAATACAGGCATCGGTCCCCAGGGTATCGGCGGCCGTATAACTGCTCTTGCTGTCCATATTGAATATTTCCCGGCTCATATTACGGCGCTGCCTGTGGCGGTAAACCTGAACTGCCATGCCGCACGCCACGCCGAAGTAGTTCTGTAGAAGGAGGGGGATTAGTATGTCGAAAAGCAAAAAGATTACCACACCGTTGACGGATGAGGTTATTGACAGCCTGCAGGCCGGAGATATGGTAGAGATAACAGGCGTTGTCTATACCGCAAGGGACGCCGCCCATAAGCGGCTGCTGGAAGACTATGAAGCAGGCAAGGAACTGCCCTTTGACCTTAAAGGTCAGATTATATATTATGTAGGCCCCTGCCCGGCCAAACCCGGCCAAGCTCTTGGTTCGTGCGGCCCGACTACCAGTTTCCGTATGGATGCCTATACTCCCGCTGTCTTAAAACTGGGTTTAAAGGGTATGATCGGCAAAGGCCAGCGCGAGAAAGAAGTCATCGAGGCCATGATTGAAAACAAGGCCGTCTATTTTGCCGCCATCGGCGGTGCGGCGGCAATTATCTCCAAATCAGTCAAGAAAGCTGACGTCATTGCCTATGAAGACCTGGGAACTGAGGCTATCCGCAGGCTGGAAGTTGAAAACTTCCCCTGCATAGTGGTTATCGATGCTCGGGGCAACGACCTGTATGAAACGGGCCCTGCAAAATACGCGAGGTAAAAAGATGCAATAAAAAAGCCGCATACGCGGCTTTTTTATTGCACAGACTGTAGACAAAGTCACTGAAATGCAAACCTTGGACACTCCTTGGTTTGCATTTCTTTTTCCGACTTTGACAGTTAACCCTCAATAAACCCTTTCAAATTGGGCATATCTGTTTTAGGTTTTGTGCAGATTTGCACTACAAGCTTTAGGTTTGAACCCCGGTTGTTACCCTGTCTCTTATAA
>DGEC01000101.1 GCA_002385745.1 Firmicutes bacterium UBA3936 | reverse complement strand
AGATGTGTATAAGAGACAGGGGCAGTTCATGCTCGGCGATTACTTGATTGTGCCACCAAATCTTGATTATCCCACCGGCTAACTCTTCAACCTCCAGGTTACATCCTGCATAAGCCCAGGGAACAGAGAACAGCACACCTAAATACGATACATAACAGTCACGGCTGGCTTTCCGGGGTAGCCGTACAGCTGTAGGAAAAGCCTTTTGGGGTAACGGCCGCAGAGTTTCCTGCCCAAGCCTGTCTACCGGCCGACAGCCTGTTGTACCATGTATCCTGACGTTTGCTACCGTATCCAGCCATTGCTGCAGTTGTTGGTTAAGATCGGTCAGATCAGTAAAATGGCGGCCTGGACAGAAATTTCTCTTGATGTAGTCGATAGCACGCTCTACTTTACCTTTACTTCGTGGCTTGTATGGGGTATGTGCAACCGGCCTGAAACCATAATAATTTGCAAATTCCAGGGAACGCGCCTGCCAGATTGGTTTATGATCCAGATCCCGGCCAATGGTTACCGTTTTCATGTTGTCATAAACGATTTGTTCGGCAATACCACTGGCCATGGCAAAGCAGCGTTGATGGCAAAGCAGTAAAGTTTCCAGATCCATGGAGTTGGTGCAATAAGCAACAAGATATCGTGAATATCCTAGAACTATTACAAAAATGTATACTTTCCGCAAGCGCCCATCAAGCAGGAATGTCCCTAGATAGCCCCAGTCCGCCTGCATCTGTTCCCCCGGCTTGGTTTCAAAACGCCGTACTGCAGTTATTTTAAAAACTGCTTGCGGAACGGTGCAACAAAGTCCTTTAAAATGGTTTTACCCCCGGTATAGCCTTGTTCTCTAATCTCCCGAATTAAAATTTCACAATTAAACACTCCCTCAGCCATGCGGTTCATGATATACTCTTTATAAGGGTCCAACTTACTTGGCTTTTTCGGTCGCCTTTTGTAACGTGGCATATCTTTCCGTTTAAGCCATTTCCGTATGGTTTTGTCACAATAGCCATACTCTAAAGCAAGATCAGCAACAGTCATTCCCTTTTCATACTTATCTCTGATTTCCAAAACTTCCACATCCCTTATCAGTTTTAATGCACCTCCACCTTGGCTATGGTTTCGGTGCCTTAATTCTACATTTGGGATGTGGAACATTTTTTAGTGGAACTTTTCAGCCGGCGATTTACGGTAATTATACACCGGCGTTAGCAATGACAAGTTTTCAAATTCATACCCTTATAAAACTATAAATAAGAAAATAAAAACGATATTATCGGATAAAATATTGACTGCCAAGGATAAGAACAAGATCATAGAAATATTACAGCAATATATGTTAGAAAACACTTTTTCAAATGCTACAAAGTCCATGCAGGTTTTAATGGGAATAATCGAAGGGATTAGTTGTGACCATGTTATTGATTTGATGGAACTGGATTCTTTAAAGCAATGGATGAACGATAATATGCATCTTAAAGGAAATTACCCTTTTGATACCATATTTGAAACCGTAGATAGAATACTTGAAAATAGGATCATAACTACTGATGTGAACAAGGAGTTGTTGAATTTATTCCAAAGCTGTTTAAAGCCTATAAATAAAAAAGATAGGATTTGTTTAAACTTATCTGGTAAAAATGTTTGTTTGACGGGCAATTTCATATACGGCACAAAAGATGATATTGGAAAACTTGTTGTTAATAATGGAGGAATTATAACATCTGGTGTATCGGGAAAAACTAATATAGTTATTGTTGGAGGGGAAGGTAGCAAGGATTGGAGCTTTGGCAGTTTTGGAGCAAACTAATGAATAGGTATCAATCCGGTATACTGAGTATTGGGAAGGAACGAATTATTTAAATATTATATAGTCGAACAAAATTAGTATTGAAGAAAAGATGCAGGTAGCAAAGCAATAAATGCGGCAAGAAAGTCGTTGGAGAATAAGGAATTTCCGGTAGGTGCATTGTTTTTTTATGGGATGAAATCATTAGCTCTGCTTATTCATCGGGAGAATTAAGTAAACGGACGGACTTAACTTACTTTAATTATATCTGAGGTTGTCTTTATATTTTTATGAAAACTATTAAAGAAAGCGTGGTGCCTGGAAACACCGCGCTATTATTTATTAACTGGGGTTTTGTTCCAGTCTCTATTTCCCTTGGCAACAAAGGCCGCATCTGCTGCTGTTTTTTAGACAAGAGTAACGCAGCGCAGCAAACGGGAAAAGAAAAGCATGGAATTTATTTAAAAAATCATGACAGCGGGGTTTACATTTTTGCACGGCAGCGGAAATTATCTATTTTATATTTATAAAACCAGCGAAAGGATGATGGAATATGAGAAAAATCTTTAGAGAATTAACACCTGAGGCTGCTTTTTCTAAATATGCGGATACAGGAGAAGAAAGACCGGTGGATTTTTTTCTTACAAATTTTATCCGGGACGGTTACAGAGATTTAAAGGCAATGTGTAAAAGATACGCAGCGGAAGCGGTGGAATGTGAAGACGGGCTGGCCTCGATAGAGGAAATTAACCATGTTGCCATTTTATTGGAACAATACATTCGAGATTATGTAAAGAAGATAGGCGGAGTTAGCAAAATCAAATTATATACAGAAGAGGAATGTGAAGAAATATTCGAGAGGGATTTTGCAATTATTTGTATTGGAATCAGAGAATCGTGGAGAAGCAAAGACATGAAAGTTGGCAAACGGAAAAACAGACGGGTGTTGGCGGGACAAGATGAACAAAAGCTTAAAGATAAAAAGATTATTTTTTTAGATGTTTAAACTCCACATAATCTTCAAAGGAGAGTTTTTCCTCCATGCAAAGCAGCATCAGGGCAGAGAAAAATTTGCGGCCCGGGTTGCGCTGTCCCTGTATTACGCGAAACAAGTAGGAGTAGTCCAAATCCATCTTTTTTGCCAATTCAGGCAGGGACCATCCTTTTTCTGCGGCCAGTTGCATAAGGGAAGTCCTGTTTACAATCATTGTTCCTTCCTCCGGCAAGTTGACTGTTTGGCAATAATTTAGCATAAGATGTGCCTTATGTCAATATTTTCCTTAAATCTTGTCTGTTGGCAATAAATCGGTTAAAATGGGAAAAAGAGTGGTGGCAACTATGTCCAATTTTGGAGAAGAACTGCGTAAATTAAGGAGAAGGAGGGGCCTCAGCCAAAAGGAGCTGGCCCTGGCGGCCGGGATAAGTCCTTCGTATCTTTCCAGAATTGAAAGGGGAGAAAGGGGGCTTCCCAATCCTGCCTGCCTGTCAAAACTGGCAAAAGCGCTGCAGATAACTCTTGGCTATTTGTTGGCCCTGGCCGGGTATGACAGTGAAAATACAGCCAAACTTCCGCCTCACTGGCACTCTTTGGTGGCCGATCCTTCACTGGATGAGGTTATCAGTGAGCTTGGCGGCCTGACCAGCGCGGAATTAAAAGGCCTGCAGCTTTACTTGCAGGCTATCAAGCTGCAGAGGAACAAAGAAAGCAAAAAGCCGGAAAATCGTTAAGAGATTCCGGCTTTTCCGGTTTTTAAGCATATTTATTGCCGCTGCCGGTCTGGCTGTTGAGCAGTGCTTTTGTGGGTCAGGCCGGCTGCACTGAATTCAGCCCGGTGCCCTGCTTTCTTTCTTCATGCTCTTCGATGGCCCGGCGGAACTGTGTTTCGTAAAGTTTCGTGTACACGCCTCCCCTTGTGACCAGCTCGCCGTGTGTTCCCCGTTCGACAATAACTCCGTTCTCAACCACAAGTATCTCATCGGCGGCAAGGACGGTGGAGAGCCTGTGGGCGATAATGATGCTTGTTCGGCCTTTTGTAAGAGGTTCAATGGCATCCTGGATGAGGCTTTCAGAAATGGAATCAAGGGATGAGGTTGCCTCGTCAAAAATCAGAATGGGAGGGTCCTTGAGTATTGCCCTGGCAATTGACAGCCGCTGTTTTTCGCCGCCGGAAAGTTTAAGGCCGCGATTGCCGACAAGCGTGTCGTATTTACCGGGCAGCGAATCAATAAAATCATGTATATTGGCCTTCCGGCATGCTTCCTCCAGTTCCTCCTGAGTGGCGTCCGGCTTGGCGTAAAGAAGGTTATCTTTTATTGAAGCGTTGAAAAGGAATGTTTCCTGTGTCACCATGCCAATGTTGCTGCGCAAAAAGGTGAGATCAAGTTTTCGGATATCGATGCCGTCAATGCGGATGGCGCCGCTTATGACATCATACAAGCGGGGGATCAGGTTAATAATTGTAGACTTTCCTGCGCCGGACGGCCCGACAAGGGCTACGGATTTACCGGCCGGTATGGCAAAGGATATGCCGTTTAGGACAGGCACGCCTTTTTCGTAGGAGAAAACTACGTTGTCAAATTCCAGGTCTCCCTTCATGGAAGGGGGAACAATGGCATCGGGCGGGTTTTCTATTTCAGGTCGGATATCAAAATACTCAAACAGGCGGGAGAATAATGCCAGGGATCTGATTACATCGACCTGTATGTTCAGCAGGACGTTGACAGGCATATACATTCTGGTGAGCAGCGTGACCATGACTGTTATGTCGCCGACTGTCAGGCTGCTGTCCCGGTACAGGATAATAATAGCCCCGCCGGCCAGGTAGATTAACATTGGCCCGATACTGGTCAAAGTACTGAGTATTGCCATAAACCAGCGTCCGGCCATGCTTTCCTTAATGTTGAGCCTGGTCATCTCCCGGTTTATTGTCCTGTACTTTTCATATTCTTCTTTTTCCCGGGTGAACAGCTTGACAATCATCTGGCCGCTGACGCTCAGGGTTTCATTTAATATCTGGTTGATTTTGTCATTGCACCTCTGGGATTCCAGGGCCAGCGACCAGCGTGTTTGGCCTGCCCGTTTTGTCGGTATTGTCAAAAACGGCACAATGATTACAGCCAGTGTTGCCAGTTGCCAGCTCTTTTGATACATGGCAACCAGCGCCACAACAAGGGTTGCCACATTCTGGATAATGTTTGTCATGGTATTTGCAATGACGTTTCTAACACCGTCGATATCGCTGGTCATCCTGGTAATAATGTCACCCTGTTTGTTTGTTGTAAAGAAGCGTGTGGACATCTTTTGCAGGTGGGCAAACATATTGTTGCGCATATCAAAAATTATGTGCTGGGCAATCCAGGTGTTGACATAGGTTTGCAGTACACCCACCAGATTTGCTGCGATCATAACAACAAAGGAGACGAAAATCAGTATGACCAGGATTCTGAAATCCTTGCCGATCAATCCTTCATCTATAATCCGGCCTGTAAGCAGTGTTGGGTAAACGCTGAGAATTGACGATACAATTATTGTAATGATGACAACAGCAAGCTGTTTCCAGTAGGGAAGCAAATAGCTAAAAATGCGTTTAAGCAGTTGGGCCGTAATCTTGGGCCTGTTTTGCTTATCCTCTTCGGAAAGAAACCATCTGCCTCCCGGGCCGGGAGGCCGCCTGTGTCTTGGCATTGTCCACACTCCCATCATAACTTATTTGCGGCAATTATGCAGACCCGGCCAAAGGCCCCCTACCAGCGCCAAAAGAGGGGGCCTTTCATGCCGCCGCCAAAGAAGTGCGGGCGCTTGGGACGCGGGCCCGGCATGTCATCGCTTAATTTTTCCTCCAGTGTTGCGATTATGCGGTCCAGGTAATCCTTTAGGGCAGCCTGTTCTTCGCTGTTCAGGCTGCTGAACAAATCGTCGGTATTTAACTGCTTTTCGCTATTTGCCAGTTCTTTTCCTGCTTCTGTCAGGCGGACAGTCATGATGCGCTGGTCTTCTTCGGAAGGAGTTCTGGTAATATAGCCGTTTCTTTCGAGCTTTTCCAGCAGTTCTCCCAGTGACTGCGGCCGCATGTCAAGAATTTTTGACAATTCCTTTTGACTTATTTCCGGCTTTAGTTTTAATAGAGCAAGTATTCTTCCCTGCCCCCGGTGTATATTGGCCATGGGGCCGTGCTGTCTGAACCGGTGGTGGAAATACCTGCCCAGCAGCCGCTGCAGCCGGAAAAACTTACCCAGCAATGACTTTTTATCGTTATACATAGAATTCACCTCTTAAGAATAATTAGTAAGGTACCTTATTTTTAATTATAAAGGTACCTTACTAATTTGTCAACGGCTAAAACTATCTTTTGGCAAAAAATTACCGGAGGTGCTGTTGGCTACTCTAATTGACAACCCGACGGGAGATTAACCGCTCGTCAATTTGAGGATCTGCCGGCTTGCGCGCCGGCAGATTTCTGTTTTCATTGTTTAAACGGTTCATAAACCATGGGGATATTGCAGCCTTTGGCAATTAACTCGTTTAAAGCCATAAGGTCTTCGTGCCCGACTTCACTTATACTTGTTTTCCCCAGGGCCTGAATGCCGGTTACCAGTTCCTCCTTGCAGGCCCGCAAGAAGCGGCTGAGGCTTTTTGCACCTTCTTTGACATTTAATTTGTTTGCATATTTGCCGCCATACCAAACAATCTGTGTCGGCGGCTCAAAGGGGAGTGCTTTTAAAACCTGCGTGTGTGACATGGCAAAGAGTGCTACGGCGCCCATATAGACGGCATCTGCTCCCAGGGCAACGGCCTTGAGCACATCTCCGGGTGTACGTATTTTCCCGGCGGCGATGAGGGTTACTTCCTTGTGATACCCATTTTCTTTCAACCAGTTTGCAGCCCGCTTGATGGCAAAAACAATAGGGACGCCAAAATCGTCCTGCAGCATGGGCGGGGATGCTTTGGTGGCTGCTTCTGCTCCTTCCAGGGAAATAAAGTCAATACCTGCTTCACAGATGATCCGCAGGTCGCTTTCCAGGTGTTTGCCCGCTGCCATTTTGACACCTATTGGGATGCCGCCGCCGATCTTTTTTAATTTGGCAGCCAGGGAAGCCAGGTCTTTGGGTTCTTTCATTCCCGGCTGCCGGGAATGGGCTACCGCATCTTTACCCTTGGGAAAGGCAAAATCCTTGCGTAAAGAGGCATCGATTTTACCGGCATACAGGACGTGCCCCACACCGCCTAAGGCACCCTGGCCGAGTTGAATTTCCACAGCGTCGCATTGGCTGATGATATCCGGAGTTTTGCCCCAGTCGCCGCGGTTGTACTGGTAAATCAGGTATTTGGCTGCATCACGCTCTTCCTGAATGAAAGGCCCTTCCCCGGTATTGGTGGCAGTACCTGCGGCGGCAGAGCCCATGGCCAGGGCAATTTTGGCCTTTTTGCTTAAGGCTTCTCCGTAAGCCATGGGGGCAATCATAATGGGCATGCTTATAACAAAAGGCTTTTTGGCTTTTTTGCCGATTACTACTGTCGTATCGATTTTTTCCTCCAAAGGTGTCGGCATGTTATGAAGTTGGGAAAAGGTGAAAACCAGGTCGTCAAGGCTGGGAAATTTTTTTGGTGAACCCATGGGACGGGTAATCATTTTTCCCTCTGCTGAACGCAGATTGGTTTCCACGATATTCTGCCAGCCTATGCGGTTGCCGGCTGAAATCAGTTCCCACAGGTTTTCGTCGAAAAGATCTTCCATTAATATTTTTATAGTCCGGTCAAGGGACTTGCCGGCTAAGGCGCGGGCCAGCATTCTTGCAGCTTGAATACCGAGCAAGCTGCCTGTGCCGTACAGTAAAAATTTTTTCAGCTTTTTACTGTCCATTACATCTCCCTCTTTGCAACGGTTCACTTTAAAAACATCCCGTTTTTGTCCATGCTTTGTGATGCTTTTTTAGCCGGTAAAGCAGGTAAAATGAATTTATTCCCAAAGTTAATATTCAGTTAATCTTTGTTTTGTATTATTAATATTATGGGGAGAAAGGTGTAAAAAATGGTTACTGTCCTTGTGGTGGAAGATGATAAAAACTTGCGCAAGCTGATGGAAGTTGTCCTCAGGCAAAACGGCTATAATGTCCTGACAGCCACAGACGGTTTGCAGGCATTGGAAATACTGGACAAACAGCAGGTGGATTTACTTATCAGTGATATTATGATGCCCAATCTGGATGGATATTCCCTGACAGAAGAGATAAGGAAGATAAAAAATAACCTGCCCGTTCTGATGGTAACTGCCAAGGAAACCCTGGAAGACAAGAAAAAAGGCTTTCTTGTGGGGACAGACGATTACATGGTTAAACCCATTGACATGGATGAAATGCTGCTGCGGGTGGCTGCCCTGTTGCGCCGTTCCCGGATAGCCAATGAACGCCGGATAACAATCGGTGAGGTTGAGCTGGATTATGATGCCCTGACGGTCAGCAGAAAAGACCGGGTTATCCAACTGCCCAAAAAGGAGTTTTACCTGCTCTTTAAACTCTTAAGCTACCCCCGGCAAATTTTTACCAGGCAGCAGTTGATGGATGAGATATGGGGTATGGATGCCGATACGGATGAAAGAACCGTTGATGTTCATATCAGAAGACTGCGTGAAAAATTTGCCGACTACAAAGAATTTCGCATAGTTACTGTCAGGGGTCTCGGTTATAAGGCGGAGAGGATGCAATGAAAAAGATAACCGTCAAGCTAGCCCTGTTTTTCATCTTCCTGCTGTGCGTCTCTGCTCTTCTTGCCTTTTTCCTTGCCACCTTTTTCTCGGGCGGTACCGTCAAGGAAATGTGGCAGCACCAGGAGGCTGTCGCCAGGACTATCCTGGAAATAAAGGAAAAGACGGATCTCCCCTTAGAGCAGATTATCAGCATTGCCCGCTTGTCCGCCTTTGCTGTCAAGGCTATAGATGATCCGGCAGAGCTAAATCTGCCGGAAGAAGAGCAAAGGGCTTTGGCTGCGGGTGAGATTGTTTATCTGGCTGACCGCTTTCGCGAGGCAACAATATATTTACGAATTGATGATAAATATTTGCAGATCGGGCTGCTTCCGCGCAGCAGTGTTTTTACATTAACTGCTTCGCGCGTTTTGTTTGCCATTTTGTCATTTGTCATCATCGGGGCTTTTTTGATTTCCGTTTTTGCCAGAAGGGTGGTTAATTCAGTACTGGAGCTGACCAGGGCAACACAGGAAGTGGCCAAGGGGAATTTTGATATTCAGATTGAAAATCACAGGGATGATGAGATTGGCCAGTTGACGAAAAATTTCAACAAGATGATCAGGGAGCTGAAAAATATTGAATATCTGCGGAAAGATTTTATTACCAATGTCTCCCATGAATTTAAGACACCCCTGGCTTCCATCCAGGGTTTTGCCAAGCTGCTGATGAGTGAGAGTTTGCCGGATGAAGAGAGGAAGGAGTATGCTGCCATCATCCTTGAGGAAGCGTCCAGGCTGACAAACCTGTCTTCCAATATCCTAAAAATAACAAAGCTCGAAAACCAGGAAATTGTAGAGAAAAGGACACTTTTCCCCTTGGATGAACAGATCCGGAAAAGCATACTGCTGTTGGAGCCCGCGTGGAGTAAAAAAAATATTGAATTTGACCTTGATTTGGAGAAGTCGCAGTTTTCAGGAGACGAGGAACTGCTGCAGCAGGTCTGGATTAACCTTTTGGACAATGCAATCAAGTTTTCCAACGAGTCCGGGATAATCAGCGTCCGGCTTAGGCAGAATAAAAAGAACGTTACGGTGGAAATCGCAGATAACGGCATAGGTATGAATGAAGAAACAAAAAAACGTCTTTTTGAAAAGTTTTACCAGGGGGATAAATCCCGGGGAGGCCGGGGACTGGGCCTTTCACTTGTCAAGCGGATTTTGGACCTGTATGGCGGCAAAATCAGTGTGGAAAGCAAACTGCATGCAGGCACAACCTTTATAATCAGCCTGACCCGGTAAAGTACCGGTAAGCTATAGAAAAACATTATTTTATGAAAGGGGTGAGTCAAATAATTAAAATCAGCGCCGATAGCACCTGTGACTTATCGCCGGAGATTGTTGAGAAACTGGGCATCTCCATAGTACCGCTGACCATTATTGCCGGTGAGAAGGAATTCAAAGACGGCATAACAATCTCTGCTGCAGATGTGGTCAAGCATGTTGAGCAGGAAGGGACATTATGCCGGACTGCAGCCGTGAATGTCCATGATTACCTGGAAATATTCCAAAAGCTGCTTGAGGAAAATGATGCCGTCATTCATATCAATATCGGATCAGGCTTTTCTTCCTGCCATCAGAATGCAGTTTTGGCCGCGCAGCAGCTGGAAAATGTCTATGTTGTCAACTCGGCAAGCCTTTCAACCGGAAGCGGCTACCTTGTTTATGAGGCCGCTCTCATGGCGCGGGAGGGAATTGAACCGCAGGAAATCTGCCGCAGGCTCGAAGAGATGGTCCCGAAAGTTGAAATCAGCTTTGTCATTGACCGGCTTGATTACCTGCAAAAGGGCGGTCGCTGCTCGGCTCTCGCGGCACAGGGAGCCAGGCTTTTGCGGATAAAGCCTTGTATCGAAGTGCAGGAAGGAAAAATGGTTGTCGGTAAAAAGTACAGGGGCTCCTTTGAAAAGGCATTAATGCAATATGTGCGTGACAGGCTGGAGGGCAGGAATGATATTGATTATAAGCGTATTTTTATAACCCATCCCATGTGCTCTCCCGAAACAGTGGAAATGGTAAGGGAGCAGATTTCGAATTATGCCGACTTTGCTGAAATCCTTGTCACAAATGCCGGGGCGACCGTTACTACCCACTGTGGTCCCAACACCCTGGGAATTATTTTTAAAAGGAACTGATATTTTCTTATTAGTATACTGTCAGACGCATATCTGACTGCCGTAAACTCCCGGACGTTTCGGAGTTTTTTGGCCGGTGCTTTTTGCTGCCTGAAGCAACAATCAGCCGGTGTCTTGCTTTGCCGTAAGTTAGGCTATATAATTATTGACATATAAGGAAAGTGAAAAATGTCAGTAGGTGAAAATGATGGATACCGGCTGGCGGCAGAAATATTTGCGCAATATCCCGGCTGTAGATAAACTTGTTGCCGGGTGCCAGGCAGATGGCAATGCCTATCCCCATGCCCTGCTGGTCCGGCTGGCGCAGGAGGCTGCGGAAAGTCTGCGCCGGCAGATTATGGCCGCGGAGCGGGAGGAAGAGCTAAAAGACATAAAAATTTCTCCGCAGGAAATGATACAACAGGTACAAGGACGGCTCCGGCAACTGGAGCAGCCCTCACTCCGCCGGGTAATTAACGCCACGGGAACCGTCCTGCATACCAATCTGGGCAGGGCTCCCCTTGCCCGGCAGGCTGCCGCCGCGGCAAAGCAGGCTTCCGGCTACTGCAACCTTGAACTGGAACTTAAATCCGGCAAGCGAGGACTGCGTTACAGCCATGTGGAAAGACTGCTGACAATCCTGACGGGAGCTGAAGCGGCCTGTGTCGTTAATAATAATGCCGCTGCAGTGCTGCTTGCACTAAATACCCTGGCGGCAGGGAAAAAAGTGCTTGTATCACGGGGTGAACTGGTTGAGATTGGCGGCAGTTTCCGTGTCCCTGAAGTAATGGCTGCCGGCGGTGCGCAGCTTGTGGAAGTGGGAACAACCAATAAGACGCATATTGCCGATTACCGCCAGGCTTTGGATGAGGATACGGCCCTGCTGTTAAAAGTACATACCAGCAATTACCGCATCGTGGGCTTTACTGCATCCGCCGGGATTGCTGAACTGGCGGAGCTTGCTTCAGCGCATGGCATCCCGTTGATGGAGGACTTGGGCAGCGGTCTTTTGCTTGACCTTTCACCTTTTGGGATGGAGAGGGAGCCTCTGGTTTTCGAGCGGATTGCCGCCGGCGTTGATGTGCTGACATTAAGCGGCGACAAGCTGCTTGGCGGCCCCCAGGCAGGGATAATTCTCGGTAAGCGCAAGTACCTTGACAGGATTAAAAAGAACCAGTTAATGCGGGCATTAAGGCCGGATAAAATAACTCTGGCAGCCCTGGAGGCAACTCTGCGCATCTATTTGTTTGGCAACCCGCTGCAGGAAATTCCCGTGCTTTACATGTTGACTGCTTCACTTGCGGAATTGGAGCGGCGGGCACTGAGGCTTGCTGCCGCCGTCAGGGAAAAGGCGGGGGAGAGACTGGATGTTGAAGTCCGTCAGGATGTTTCCGTAGTGGGCGGTGGGGCCATGCCCTTAACCGACCTGCCTACATTTGTGGTAGCTGTAAGGCCGAAAGAGCTGCCGGTAAGCGAATGGGCTTTTGGACTGCGGACAGGCAATCCTTCCCTGGTAGGCCGCCTGCAGGAAGACTGGCTGCTTTTGGATTTAAGGACCATCGCAGAGAGTGAAGAGGAAGAGGTGGTCTTGTGTCTTTCGTAATTATAGGTACGGCAGGCCATGTGGACCACGGAAAAACAGAGTTGATAAGAGCTCTGACGGGGAAAGATACAGACCGCTTGCAGGAGGAAAAGAAGCGCGGTATATCCATAGACTTGGGCTTTGCGCCCTTTCAATTGCCGGACGGCCGGCTGGCGGGGGTAGTGGATGTTCCCGGCCATGAGAGGTTTATACATAATATGCTGGCCGGCATCGGAGGCATTGACTTGGTTCTTTTGGTTGTCGATGTCACCGAAGGAGTTATGCCGCAAACCCGAGAACATGTGGAAATAATGGATTTGCTGCAGATTGCCAAGGGCCTTGTGGTATTAACCAAAACAGACCTGATTGATGATGAAGAATGGCTGGATTTAGTGGAAGAAGAGGTACGGGAAGCCCTCTCCGGCACTTTTTTGGCCGGGGCACCCTTTTTCCGGGTCTCGGCCTATACCGGCCGCGGTCTTGATGAATTGATAAAAGCCATTGATGAAACTACAAAAGAGCTTTCGCCCCGGGATGAGAAGGCTCCCCTGCGACTGCCGGTGGACAGGGTTTTCAGCATGCCGGGGTTTGGTACAATTGTGACAGGCACGGTGCTGGCTGGCACTGTCTACAACGGCATGAATGTCAGCGTACTGCCTGCCGGGAAAACGGCCCGGGTGCGCCAGATCCAGGTACACGGCACACCGGCAGAAAAGGCCGTTGCAGGCCAGCGTGCCGCAGTTAACCTTTCCGGCCTGGACAAGACCCTGCTGTCCCGGGGAAGCGTGCTGGCTGAACCGGGTTCGCTGGAAGCTACATATTTGCTTGATGCCAAGCTGAAGCACCTGGCGGGCGCCCCGCGGAAAATAAGAAATATGACCCGTGTTCATGTTTACTTGGGAACGGGCCGGGCAGTGGGGCGGATTGTCCTTCTGGACAGGGATGAATTGGAGCCCGGCGGCGAAGCGCCGGTGCAGTTTCGCCTGGAGAAGAAACTGGTGGCTCAAAACGGTGACCGTTTTATTATCCGCAGTTTTTCTCCCATGACCACCATAGGCGGCGGCATAGTCCTGGACGCCCGCCCCCAGAGGCATAAGCGGTTTAGAAAGGAAGTCCTGGAAAGGCTGGAAGAATTGGCAAAAGGAGATCTCTCGGCACCGCTAATGCAGCGCATTCGCCGGGAAGCGGCTTTAACCGAGAAAGATTTGTTGAAACAATCAGGGCTTGCTCCGGAAGTTTTCAGGAAACTGGTGGACAGGTTGGTAGAGGAAGAAAAGATCATCCGGCAGGAGGGCTTGCTGGTAGATGCCGCTGCCTTAGACGGCTGGGAACAGAAGCTGCTTGCAGCCCTGGACGATTTTCACAGGACACGGCATCTGGCACCGGGCATGTCACGGGCGGAATTGAAAAGCGCCCTTCCCGGAGAAATTGCGGATAAAGTGTACGACTGGCTGCTGGCAAGGCTTGCGGCAGCCGGAAAGCTTGTGGAAAGTGACGATTTGGTAGCCTTGTCTTCCCATATTCCCGAACCTGCCGCTGACGAAAAAATACAGCTGGAGCGCCTGGCTGCCATATATGAGAAGGGAGGCTTCATGCCGCCTACTGTCAGCGAGGCCGCCGGGGAGGCAGGGTTAAAACCGGCGGAAATAGAATCATTTTTTGCCTACCTGGTTCAGAAGGGCACACTGATCCGGCTTGATGAACAGTTTTATCTGCACAGTAAACATTTCCGGCAGGCCAAAAGGGAGTTATGCAAGCATTTTCGGGAAAACAAAACGCTTTCTGCCGGCGAATTCCGGGAAAAATTGGGTTCGACCCGTAAATTTATCCTGCCGCTGCTGCAAACCTTTGACCGGCTGAAATGGACGCGCCGTCTGGGTTCAGACCGTGTGCTGTGGCGATTGGATCCTGAGAGCTGCGAGGGGGGTGAAGACGATGGCCGATGATGTGAAATTGACGCAAATGACCACAAGCAGCGGGTGAGCGGCTAAAATGCCCCCCGGGGCCTTGGCACAGGTCTTGTGCCATTTACCTGTCATGGAACACCCGGATTTGCTGGTTGGCTGTGATTCCTTTGCCGATGCCGGTGTTTTCAGATTGCGCGATGATCTGGCATTGGTACAGACGCTGGACTTTTTTACTCCCGTTGTAGATGATCCCTTTATTTTTGGGCAGATAGCAGCCGCCAACGCCTTGTCGGATGTTTATGCCATGGGCGGAGAGCCTAAACTGGTAATGAACATAGTCTGTTTTCCTTCCAAGTCCCTGGATATATCCGTTTTGGCCGAAATTTTAGAAGGTGGGGCGGAAAAAGTCCGGGAGGCTGGCGCCATTATTGTCGGAGGGCACAGCGTGGAGGATAAAGAACCTAAATACGGGCTTTCCGTTACCGGGATCGTCCATCCTGCTGAATTGATTACCAACAGCAATGCCCGGGCCGGTGACGTTCTGGTATTAACCAAACCTGTCGGTACAGGGCTGGTTTTGACTGCCGCCAAAGCGGAAATGGCCGGTGAAGAGGAAATTGCAGCGGCGGTTCAGTCCATGTCTAATCTTAACAGGGAAGCGGCGGCGGTAATGAAGGAAATAGGTGTTTCTTCCGCCACCGATATCACCGGCTTCGGCCTTTTGGGGCATGCCAAGGAGATGGCGGCGGCAAGCAAGGTCGCCATGGAGATTTCCTTTAAAAATGTACCGCTTTTGCCCGGCGCCGTACGGGCAGCCGAAACAGGCTTGATTCCGGGCGGAGCTTATGCCAACCGGGATTATGTGGCCGAGGCGGTTGAAGCCGGAGGCTGTGAAGTGGGAGAATTGGAAATGGATATCCTTTGCGACCCGCAGACTTCGGGGGGGCTGCTGCTGGCTGTCCCCAAACAGAAAGCAGACAGGCTGCTGGCAGCATTGGACCAAAGGGGCATACAGGCTGCCGCCATCGGCGTGGTTACCCGGGAAATGCCGGGAGCGATAAGGGTGAAAAAATAGACTGATATTTTTGTGGGAGGAGAAAGTGATGGGGAAGGCAGGCTTTTTAGCCCGGAAAAATATTGTTTTTTCTGTAGAACAATATTTGATTGATGCTCTCGGCGCTATGGCGCAGGGGCTCTTTGCTTCACTGATTGTCGGTTTGATCCTGTCAACCGCGGGGGAGCAACTGGCTAATCTTTTTGGCAACAATGCTGTATTTGAGTTTCTGGTCAGCAGTGGGAAAGTGGCACAAAGTCTCATGGGCCCGTCCATAGGTGTGGCTGTGGCTTACGGCTTGGGGGCGCCGCCTCTGGTTTTGTTTGCCAGCGTCATCACCGGTGCCGCCGGCGCCGCCGCCGCAGCGGGCGGCGTAACAGCAGGCCCTGTCGGCGCCTTTATCGGTGCCGTTGTAGGTGCTGAATTCGGCAAGCTGGTTTCCAAAGAAACAAAAGTTGATATTATTGTCACCCCGGCCGTAACTATTGCCGCCGGGCTGCTGGCCGCCAATCTCCTTGGCCCTTATGTTGCCTGGTTCATGATTTGGCTGGGAAATGTTATTAAACTGGCCACTGTGCAGCATCCCATACCCATGGGTATTCTTGTTTCCGTTGCCATGGGGCTGGCGCTGACAGCCCCCATCTCCAGTGCGGCGCTGGCAATTATGATGGACCTTTCGGGCTTGGCAGCCGGTGCTGCCACAGTCGGCTGTTCAGCACAAATGATTGGTTTTGCAGTGGCCAGCTACAGGGAAAACGGCTGGGGAGGGCTGATTGCCCAGGGCGTCGGAACTTCCATGCTGCAGGTGCCGAATATTGTCAGGAATCCCTGGATACTGCTGCCGCCCACCTTGGCTTCCGCAATACTTGGGCCGCTTGCGACAACTATTTTTCAAATGGAAAATACGGCTTATGGTGCCGGCATGGGGACAAGCGGTTTCGTCGGGCAATTCGGAACGGCAGCGGCCATGGGCTTCAGCCTGCCTGTCCTGGGTAAAATCGTGCTTTTGCATTATTTATTGCCGGCAGTGATAGCACTGCTGTGCAGTGAGTGGATGCGTAAAAAAGGTTTGATCAAGACGGGTGATTATGATTTAAAACTGTAAATTTAAGCTGCCGGCGGGCAGCTTTTTTCCTGAAAAAAGGAACATAACCTTGCTCCCCTGTCATATAGTAAAAAGGATGCTTGACGGGGAGGTTTACATATAAATGTCCGGGTTTATAGCTCTTTGGAGTAAAAGGGGTACAAGACCTGCAGCGGACCTGGAAAGAGCCGGCGCAGCCTTCCGGCACCGGGGGCCTGATGATTATGCAGCGCTGAGCCGGGGGCCGGCCGCCTTTGCTTCCCGGCAGCTGAAAGTATTTGATCTTTCAGAAGAGGTACACCAGCCCGTGTTAAATGAGGACGGCACCTTGATGCTGGTGGCAGACTGCGAGATCTACAATTATCAGGAGCTGCAAATGGAATTGCGCAGGCGGGGACATGTTTTCCGCAGCAAAAGTGACGGCGAAGTTATCCTGCATCTGTATGAAGACGAAGGGGAAGAATGTGTAAAGCGGCTGCGGGGGAGGTTTGCTTTCTGTGTTTATGACGGCAGGCGGCAGCGGCTCTTTGGAGCGCGGGACCGTTTTGGCATTGCGCCCCTCTATTACACGGAGACGGCGGATTATTTTGCCCTGGCTTCTGAAGCAAAAGCTTTCTTTATATTGCCCTTTTTTACAGCCCGCCTCAACCGGGAAGCCCTTCCCCATTACCTGACATTTCAATATGTCCCGGAACCGCAGACGATGTTTGCCGGTGTATATAAAATACCGCCGGCCAGGCAGTTTTTTTGGCAGCAGGGGAGTTTGTCAATTAGGCGTTACTGGCGGCCTGTTTTCTCCCCGCAGAAAAGGCCCCTTGAGGAACTTAAGGAGCAGGCGGGCAGCATACTGCGGGAGGCTGTCAGGCTGCATACCGGGGCAGCCGTGCCGTACGGCGCATTGCTGTCAAGCGGGATAGATTCCACCATTATTGTTGCTTTGCTCCGTGAATTGGGGCCGGTGTCAACTTTCAGCGTCGGCTATGAGGAACAGGACTACAGTGAATTGCAGGCAGCGGCGGAAACGGCCCGCTACCTGGAAACGGACCACGAGGAGTATATAATAACCCCCGGCGAATACTGGGATAACCTGCCTCGACTGGTCTGGCATTTTGATGAACCGGTAGCCGATCCGGCTGCCATAGCTCTTTATTATGCAGCCCGCACTGCCGGCAAAAAAGTCACCGTAATACTGTCGGGTGAAGGAGCCGATGAAGTATTCGGCGGCTACGGCATCTACAAAGAACCTCTGGCCCTGCGCCCCGCTCGTTTGCTGCCGCGCCCCCTGCTTTCGGCAGCCGGCAGGTTCTGGCCCGCTTTTTTGCCGGGTAAAAACTATTTGCGCCGTGCCGGCCTGCCGCTGGAAAAACGCTACTATGGCAATGCCTTTATTTTTTCGGAGGAGGAGAAAAGAAGACTTTTGAAGCAAAGGAATTTCCCTCCTGCAAGCCGGATAACAGCCCCGTATTTTGAGCAGGCAAGAGGGCTGGATGAAGTGACGAAAATGCAGTATCTTGACCTGCATACCTGGCTGCCCGGGGATATACTGGCCAAAGCGGACAAGATGACAATGGCCAGTTCCGTGAGAATACGTGTGCCTTACCTTGACCACCGTGTGTTTGAATTTGCCGCCACCATCCCCCTGTGTTATAAAATCAGGCGCGGTATGACAAAATACCTGCTGCGGCAAGCCTTTGCCGGCGTAGTTCCTCCTGCCGCCACGAACAGGCCCAAACGCGGGTTCCCTGTTCCGACCCGTTTATGGCTGCGAAGTACGCTGGCTAAAGAAACGGCTGATTTACTGGAGGACCCGGAGCTGGGGCAGTATTTTAACAGGGCTTGCATCCGGCAGTTGCTGTCGGATCATATGGAGGGGAGTACCGATAACAGCCGCAAATTATGGACACTGGTTATCTTCGCTCTCTGGCGGCGGCAGTTTATCAGATAAGGGAAAGGGGGCCGTCCCATGCTTACCCGGGTGGAAATAAAAAACCTGGCCAAAGCCTACGGGCAGCGTAGATTGTTTTCAAATATTTCAGTGACCATAGAATATGGGACTGTTTTTGCAGTTGCCGGGCCCAACGGTGCAGGCAAAACCACACTCCTGCGCATTATCTGCGGTCTTTTGCCCCCCAGCGCGGGAGAAGTGTCCGTTTCCGTGGACGGCAGAGTCTTATCTGCCGGTGAAAGGCGTGCAAAAATAGGTTTGGTATCGCCGGACCTGGAACTGTATAATGAACTCAGCGCCCTGGAGAACTTGGAGTTTTTTGCCCGGCTGCGCGGGCTGCCCTTTTCTCCGGAAGAGGCCCGGGACTTGCTGGCTTATGTAGGCTTAAAGGGCAGGGAAAATGATCTGCTTGCCGCTTTTTCTTCCGGGCTGAGGCAGCGTCTGAAACTTGCCTATGCACTGCAGCATAGGCCGCCCATTCTTGTCCTGGACGAGCCTGCGGCAAACCTGGACGGGGAAGGCGTAAGGCTGGTGGAGAATATTATCGCCTGCCAGAGGAAGCGCGGCATTGTGATTATGGCTACCAATGAGCCGGGGGAGGTGGCTTATGGAGACAGGATTCTTACCCTGGGTCCGCAGGGGCATGGCTGTCTGCCGCAAGGATCTGCGCGTTGAATTTCGCACCCGCTATGCTTACAGTGCTTTGCTCATGTTCGCCGTTACTGTTATGGTTACCGTCAGTTTTACCGTCGGCGGTTTTCTGCCTGACTCCGGTGTTGCAGCGGCACTGCTCTGGATAATCCTCTTTTTTTCGGCCATGGCCGGACTTCCCCGTATTTTTGCCCAGGAGGAAGAAAAGGGCACGGCTGCCGCGCTGAGAATGGCGGCCGCGCCGGAAACGGTACTTATGGGCAAATATATGTATAATGCCGTTCTACTTTTCAGCCTGGCGGTTCTGCTTGTGCCTCTCTTTTTTGTTCTGCTCAATCAATCAGTGCTGCTGCCCGGACTTTTCCTTGCGGTTTTATTGCTGGGACTGCTCGGACTGGCCGCCGTCAGTACTGTACTGGCAGCCATAGTTGCCAAAGCGGAAGCTAAAGGCTTACTGATGGCTGTGCTGTCTTTCCCCGTACTGCTGCCTTTGCTCCTCACCGCCGTAAAGGCTACGCACAACTGTCTTGCGGGCAGCAGGGAGGGGGTTGCAGCGAGCATGCTGCTGCTTTTTTGCTATGACGGAGTCATACTTGCGGCATCTTTTTTGTTGTTTGCTTATATATGGGATGATTAAGCGGCCAAAGCCGGGAAGGAGATGCCATGTGGCTGCAAAGATAATACTTGGAATCTGGCTTGCGGCAGTGATAATTGCTTCATTTGTCTATATGTCGTCGACACAGGGACTGGGTGAGACAGGGCGTATAATAATATATCATGTTCCGGCGGCTTGGATTGCGGTGCTGGCTTACCTGATGGCAACGGTCAATTCCCTGGGTTATTTGCGGCGACACGCTATCCGCCTGGACCGGAAGGCTAAAGTCAGCGCGGAGCTGGGGACGGTGTTTTGCTTGCTGGCTACCGTTACAGGGGCAATCTGGAGCAAGGCTGCCTGGGGGCTGTACTGGAACTGGGATCCCCGGCAGACTTCCATTGTTGTGCTGCTGCTTGTTTACGGCGCCTATTTTGCGCTGCGCAGTTCTATTGCCGATGAGGACAGGCGGGCACGCCTGTCTGCCGTTTATGCAATTTTTGCTTTTCTGACCGTTCCCTTTCTGGTTTTTATTGTGCCGCGGGTATACTTTTCACTGCATCCCGACCTGATTAACATAAAAGAACGCTCCTTTGCCATGGACAGGAAAATGCTTGTTGTATTTTTCTCTTCTCTCTTGGGTTTTACCGGCTTGTATGCCTGGCTGTACAACATTCGTCTGCGTTTAGAAAAACTGCTGCACAGGGCGGAGACAAGGGGGGAAAAGCACAGATGACAGACCTTTACTTTGTTCTTGCGGCGACCCTTGCAACCTGGCTTGGACTGTTCCTTTATATCCTGCGTGTTGACTTGAAAATCAGGGAGGCGGAACGGCGTGAAAAAATATGACAGGGCGGTCCTTGTTCTTCTGCTCTTGGTTTTTGCAGCAGGTATAGTTTTTAGCGCCCGCAATGCCATGACTCCTTACGTTACCTTTGCCGAAGCCAGAAAGACGGACAGAACGGTACAGGTAAAAGGCCTGGCCCTGTCAGATTCGCTGACTGCTCTTGCAGACGGGTATTCCTTTCAGATGGAAGACGATAACGGAGAAGTCGTCCGTGTTCTGGTTGCCGGGAGTGTTCCAGACAATTTGTTTGCAGGCGAAAGTATTGTTGTTACAGGGAAATTCTCCGGTCCGGATTTTGCCGCCGCCCAGGTTCTGGTTAAATGCCCGTCAAAATATGAAGCCGAGAAGCATCCGGACGAAATCAGAAAATAAGGGGGGGTGCTTTTGCCTGTCTTGAAGCGGATAGTGCGCTATCTTGGCTCCATGCGCGCGGGGCTGGCTTTGCTTGTGCTGGTAACCGTCGTTTCCGCTTTTGCCGCTCTGCAGGAACAGGCGGAAGTCCGGCAGAATATTTACGGCTCGTGGTGGTTTGCCGGCATTATAGCCTTTTCCGCCTTAAACCTGCTCTTTTGTTCGGTGCGGCGGCTTGGCCCGCTTTGCCGCCTGGCTTACCGTCCTCCCGTGGTACGGTCGGCTGCCGATCTTAGAAAAATGCCTCTCCATACATCTGTCAAATTGGGAGACGTACCGGACCGGGCGGCTGCGGCGCCGGCTCTTGCAGCGGCGGCTTTTCGCGCCGCCGGCCTGCAGGTTTCCGGGGAGGAGCGGGGCATAGTTTTCGGCGAGCGGGACAGGGCCGGCTATTTTGGTTCTGTTTTTACTCATTTCGGGCTCTTGATTATTTTGCTGGGAGTGATGATTGGAGCGCTTTCCGGCTTTGAGCATATCAACGGGGGCATTGCCGGCAGCAGTTTTTTCGTAGAAGAAGGCGGTTTCACAGTTGCTGTTCAGGAAGTCCGCATGGTACAGGAAGATGACCCCGCCATCCGTCCCCGTGTTTACAGTGATGTAACGGTTACGCAGAAGGGCCGGGAAATTGCCTCGGGAACGGTTGCCATTAATGAACCTCTGCGTTTTGGCGGCAATGCAATATACCACACTACTTTCAGGTATGTTTCCGCCTTAACAATAAAAGATACAGCCTCCGGACGGCAGAAGACAGAAAAGTACTGGGACGAAGACAAACTAAGGCTGGGTGAAGAAGGCAACTTTCTTTACCTTGTCCGCTTTTACCCAAATTTCTCCCTGAACACGGAGGGTATCCCCTACAGTAAGAACTACCTGCCGGAAAACCCGGTACTGGCAGGAATTCTTTTTTTGGACAACCGTCCGGTGCACAATGTTTACCTGCATCTGAACAGAACTGAAACCATTGAAACAAAAGATAATGTTTTTGAGCTTACCATGATCGGTTTTGAAAATGCCGTTGTTTATACAGTCTCACGTAATC
>DGEC01000004.1 GCA_002385745.1 Firmicutes bacterium UBA3936 | reverse complement strand
TATCTTTCTATGCAAAAGACGGCTTCTGTAATTACTGAACTAAAACAAGCGGTCCAGCAGGAATTAAAACGTGTACAACAAAGAAAATTGACAGGCATGGAGTATTTCAACAATGTGCCGCTTTTCAAAGGCGGCAGCAACCTTACTAGATCAGCTTTGAGAAAGTTAAATGAACGTTGTTTCGTGTAAATGATGTGGGGTTCAATAAAACCTAAAGTGTCTTGACACTATCGCAGGAAGGGCCGAGCTTGAAAATATCTTTTCTTTCAGGATATAATTAAGAACAGTAAATCTAAAATACGGAGGTTTCCCAATGAGAGCAGACGGCCGGCAAGCCGCGGAGATGCGACAGTTGACAATTACACCAAACTACTTGAAATCACCGGAGGGTTCCGCTTTGATCGAACTGGGGGATACTAAAGTTATCTGCACCGCTTCTGTGGAAGAAAAGGTTCCCCCTTTCCTGCGTGGCACCAATCAAGGATGGGTAACTGCAGAATATGCCATGCTGCCCCGGGCAACGGAAATAAGGACGCCGCGGGAACGGGGCAAGATATCCGGCCGCAGTATGGAAATACAGAGGCTGATAGGACGCTCCCTGCGTTCAGTTGTAGATTTGGCGGCGCTGGGAGAAAGGACGGTCTGGATTGACTGTGATGTAATTCAGGCCGACGGCGGCACAAGGACAGCCTCCATCAGCGGTTCCTTTGTTGCCCTGTATCTTGCTTTGTCGAGTCTGGTTGCAGGCGGCATACTGCCGGAGCTGCCTGTTAAAGACTACCTGGCGGCCACCAGTATCGGTATTGTGGATGGAGAGCTTTATCTGGACCTGGCCTATGACGAGGATAGCAGGGCCGAGGTGGATATGAATATAGTAATGACGGGGAACGGCAACCTGGTGGAAATCCAGGGGACAGCGGAAAAAGCGCCATTTTCCCGGCAGAAAATGAACGAAATGCTGGACCTGGCAGAAACGGGAATCCGGAAAATTATCGGCGAGCAAAAAAGAATACTGCTTGGGTGCCTGGCATGAAGCTGGTAATAGCCTCCGGGAATCCCGGCAAACTCCGCGAAATTAAGGAAATGCTTGCCGACCTGACCATTAATGTCCTTTCCCTGAAAGACTACCCGCAAATTGGCGAGATACCGGAGACAGGAAGCAGCTTCAGGGAAAATGCCGCGCTGAAAGCGGAAACGGTGGCAAAAATCACCGGCGAATGGGTTCTCGCCGATGATTCAGGCCTGGAGGTTGACGCCCTTGGCGGCCGCCCCGGCATTTATTCCGCCCGCTTTGCCGGTGAGGGTGCCGGAGATGCTGCCAATAACGCAAAACTGCTGCAGGAGCTCAAAGCAATTGGCGGGCACAACCGCAAAGCCCGCTTCCGGGCGATTATTGCCATTGCCCATCCCGGCCGCGAGACTCTTTTTGCCGAAGGAGAATGTGAAGGCTACATAACGGATAAGCCGCAAGGCAGCGGCGGGTTCGGTTATGATCCCCTCTTTTATTACCCCCCTGCCGGCCTAACTTTTGCGCAAATGACGGCGGAAGAAAAAAACAAGGTCAGCCACCGGGCAAAAGCCCTGGCTAAAGCTTATAATATTCTAAAAGAAATATCTTTCCGGGAAAAATGATTCGGCAAAATAGTGCTGAAAACTTCCTCTTGTCAGCATAATTTAACATAATATTATTTCCTGTAGCAAAGCAGTGCCATTCTGCAGATATTTCCTTTTGACAAGAGCTTCCTTTGGTGGTATACTAGCCTTTGCGACAGTTCGGGGTGTGGCGCAGTTTGGTAGCGCACTTGGTTTGGGACCAAGGGGTCGCAGGTTCAAATCCTGTCGCCCCGACCACTGACTGGAAGTTGGAAGTTAGAGGTAGAAGATTAGACTTGGCTTTTGCAATGACCTTTGGCTTCCATTTAAATATCTTGTTAAATATCTTGGCACAGGAGGAGGAAGTTCCCTGTATCCAACTTCCAACCTCCGATGTCCAACCTCCAATCTGCGGGTGTAGCTCAATGGTAGAGCGCTGGCCTTCCAAGCCAGTTACGTGGGTTCGATTCCCATCACCCGCTCCAGATTTTATTTACAGGTTGATTTTGCAGGGTTTTTCGGCTATACTGTTTTTGCATGCGCCCGTAGCTCAGCTGGATAGAGCAACGGACTTCTAATCCGTGGGTCGTGGGTTCGAATCCTCCCGGGCGCACCATATGACAGGAGTCGGGTGTCAGGGGCCGGAGTGCCGGATTTGATGCCGGGATCAAAGCATGCCATTCCTCTGACACCATAGTGATATAACAGAACCCGGAGTTTGAGATGCCGGAATCAGCAGATGCGTGTCTGTTCATGGTGGGTGTAGCTCAGTTGGTTAGAGCACCAGATTGTGGCTCTGGGGGTCGTGGGTTCGAGTCCCATCATCCACCCCATCAAGTAAACAACTTGGGCGGGCGTGGCGGAACTGGCACACGCGCTAGACTTAGGATCTAGTGGGTTATCCCATGGGGGTTCAAATCCCTTCGCCCGCACCAAAAAGTGAGAGTCGACCAGCGGTCGGCTTTTATTTTTTAATCAAGAAGGAGGGAGTTTTCTTATTGTAGCCATTTTTTGTTTGGTTAGTGTAAAATTACTTTA
>DGEC01000086.1:13372-14517 GCA_002385745.1 Firmicutes bacterium UBA3936 | reverse complement strand
AGATGTGTATAAGAGACAGGTGTGCAGGTAGACGTGGTGACCGTTTCTGAAGACCCCAGGACTCCCGCAGAGGAAGTACTGCAGGAGGTCCGTGTCTGGCGGGCCAGACCCTACCATCTTGCGCCCCGGGATTTCATATCCGGTATTTTGCAGCTGAATCTTGCCATGCTGGAGAAAGCCCTCCACCTTTTTTTGCGGGGAGAACAGTATGACCTCCTCCATGCCCATGACTGGCTGACTGCCTTTGCGGCAAGGGCGGTCAAGCATGCAGCAAGACGGCCGCTTGTAGCAACAATACATGCTACGGAATTCGGGCGCAACCGCGGCCTGCATACAGATGAGCAGCGTTACATCAGTGATGTGGAATGGTGGCTGACTTATGAAGCCTGGAAAGTAATTTGCTGCAGCCCATACATGTGTGGTGAGCTGCAGCATGTGTTTCATTTGCCTGCCGATAAAATTGCCGTCATCCCCAACGGTGTGGACCCGCGGCAGTTTAGCACATCCGGGCGACCCGACCCCGCCCTGCGCCGGCGTTATGCCGCCGATGATGAAAAAATAGTCTTTTTTATCGGCCGCCTGGTGCAGGAAAAAGGCGTCCATATATTGCTGGAGGCAGTTCCCCGGATTTTGGCGGCAGCGCCAAAAACAAAATTTATCATAGCCGGCAAAGGGCCGGCCCTGGACGGATTGCGCAGTCTGGCAAGGGAACTGGGTGTGGAAAGACACTGCTATTTTACCGGCTTTATAGACGACATTACCAGGAATTTTCTCTACCAATTTGCTTCCGCCGCCGTTTTCCCCAGTCTCTATGAGCCTTTTGGGATTGTGGCTCTGGAAGCAATGGCAGCCGGCGTTCCGGTGGTGGTTGCCGATGTTGGCGGCTTCTCAAGCATTGTTGAACATGGTGTTACCGGTCTGAAATGCTACCCCGGCGATGCCGCTTCCCTTGCCCTGCAGGTTGCCACCCTGCTTAATAGCGGTGCTTATGCCCGGAAACTGGCCAAAAATGCGGCGAGGACGGTTAAAAAAGAATATGCCTGGCAGGAAATAGCCAAGCAGACGCGGAACATTTACCAGCAAGTCCTTGATCAGTTTAAGAGAAGCAGCTGGGCTCCAATGGAAAGGAAAGATGCCGCATTCCC
>DGEC01000086.1:0-13050 GCA_002385745.1 Firmicutes bacterium UBA3936 | reverse complement strand
GCCCCAAACCAATGGTTCCGCTGATGAACCGGCCAACGATGGAATATATTGTAGCCCTGCTCCGGCGGTACGGTTTGCGGGATATCGGTGTTACGCTGCAGTATATGCCGGAAAAAATAGAGGATTATTTTGGCGACGGAAAAGAATTTGCCGTCAGTATGCGGTATTTTATTGAGGATACACCGCTGGGCACGGCCGGCAGTGTAAAAAATGCGGCAGATTTTATAAACAATGAAAATTTTTTAGTTATCAGCGGAGATGCCCTGACAGATTTTGATTTGCAAAAAGCCATTGATTTTCACCGTCAAAAGGGGGGAATTGGCACCCTTGTCCTGACTTCGGTGGCGACACCCCTTGAATACGGAGTGGTGATTGCCGCTCCTGACGGCAAAATAAAACAATTTTTGGAAAAACCGGGCTGGGGCGAGGTTTTCAGTGATACGGTAAACACCGGCATTTATATCCTGGAGCCGGAAGCATTACAGTTTATTCCCGAAAATACAAAATTTGATTTCGCCAAGGACCTGTTTCCTTTGTTAATGAAAAAGGGTTATCCCCTGTACGGTTATGTGGCGGAAGGCTACTGGTGCGATATCGGCAATATCAGCCAGTATTATGAAGCCCATCTGGATATTATGCGGGGAAAAGTAAAGCTTGAACTGCCTTTGCCCGAGCTTTCCCCCGGGGTTTATGCAGCCCGGGATGCAGTTATTGAGGAAGGAGCACAGATTACCGGACCGGTTTTTATCGACAGCGGTACACGCATCCGCAAGAACGCCCGGGTGGGGGACCATACCGTTATCGGGCCCCATTCCCTGATTGACTCCGGAGCTTCCGTGAAGCGCAGCCTGTGCTGGGGCAACAACTACCTGGGAGCAAATACGGAGCTGCGGGGGGCCGTTCTCTGCAGCGGCGTGCAGGTTATGTCCCGCTCCGCCCTTTATGAAGGCGTGGTTGTCGGCGACTGCACCGTTGTTGAGGAAAACTGCACCGTTAAGCCGGAGGTAAAAATCTGGCCCCATAAGCGCATTGGCAGCGGAAGCATTGTCAGTGAAAATGTTATCTGGAGTACAAAGGCGGTCAGAAATCTTTTCGGCCGGGACGGAATAAGCGGCGTAGTCAACCTGGATATTACACCGGAAATGGTGACAAAACTGGCGGCAGCCTACGGGACTTCCGTGGGCGAAGGAGGCCGGGTGACCTTAAGCTGTGATGACCGGAAAGCGTCACGCATGCTGAAGGAGGCTGCCCGGGCGGGACTCTTGTCGGTGGGAATAAATGTTCTTGATCTTGGTATTTCCGTTACCCCGGTTACCCGTTTCGCAGTCGGGCGACTTGACGTCCGGGGCGGTATGCATATCCAGCTTTCGCCGGCGGACAGCGGGTTTATCCAGATCAAGTTTTTTGATGAAAAGGGGTTGAGCCTGACGAGGGACCGGGAACGCAGCATCGAACAAGTTTACTACCGGGAAGAATACAAGCGTCCTGCGGGGATAAATATCGGTGAGACCACGATTTCTGACGGTTTCGCCGCCGTTTACCGGGATGCTTTGCTTAAGCGGATGGATACAAAGGCTTTTCAGGCACGAAAATTCAGGATACTGCTTGCTTACCCGTCAAACTGGCTCTATAATTTCCTGGTTCCGCTGTTGCAAGAGCTGTACTGTGAAGTGATAACCGTCACCTCTGCCGGCCGGGAACCCCAGGTACTGCCCGGCCTGCAGGAGAAAGCCGAAGTTATCGGCAGTAAAGTGAGGGAAACCGGAGCGGACCTGGGGGCGGCAATGGATGCCAATGCGGAAAATCTCATTCTTTTTGACAGGCAGGGCAGGATGATTGCCGAAGAAATGCTTTTGGCCCTTACTTCCGCGGTTATTTTCCGCACGGAAAAGGGCGCTACGGTGGCCGTGCCGGTAACGGCTCCCAGTGTTATCGAAAAGCTGGCCGCCAGGTACAAAGGGAAGGTGCAGCGGACAAAAACATCACCGCGGGCGCTGATGGAAGCCCTGTCCCGGTCGCGGGAAGGAAGGGATGACCCGTTTATTTTTTCCTTTGATGCAGTTTCTTCCCTCTTGAATATCCTTGATTTTCTGGCTGTTTCCGCAGCCGACTTAAGGGAGCTTGTAGACAGCATACCCCCCTTTTACCTGCATAAATGCGAGGTTGACTGTTCCTGGGGGGACAAGGGTGCCGTTATGCGGCGCCTGATCGAGGAGACATGCGACTGTGATGTTGAACTGCTTGACGGGATAAAAGTCAGGCACGAGCAGGGCTGGGCATTGGTCCTTCCCGATTCGGAAAGGCCGGTTTACCGCATTTACGGCGAGGGTTACAACGCCGAGGCGGCCGAGGAACTGACCAATATGTATACGGAAAAAATAAAACAATACCAGAGAGAACTAAAAAAAGGATCGGGCTGAGCAGGCCCGATCCTTTTGCTTAAAGGGCTGCCTTTATTTTAATTATTTTTTCTCTTGGGGCAAAAACGCGGTAGTCAAGCTGCGGGAAGATGTTGTCTTTTTCCTGTAGTTTTTTCAGCCATTCGGCATCAATCCGGTTGCTGTAGACCTGTTCCAGCAGCCGGTTAAAACGGACAAGATGGTCGTGAACTCTTTCCCCGGCATAGCGGGACATGGTGCCGGTGGTAATGATGAAAGGCCAGTCGCTTGCCTGGGCCAAAAGCAGCTCCCGGGCCAGCTGGTTAAGGGCTTGCTGCTGCAGCCCCCGGGCGGCGGGGAAATCATCGGCTGCCCGTATCATCCGTTCGGCTGCCATATGCAGGTGGGGATATATCCAGTGGGTTTTTCCGTTCAGCCAGACTTCATGGTAGCCGCCGTTGCCCCAGCTGGAAGAGGAAGGCTCGGCCACCTGCAGCGGCATTCCCAGCTGCAGGTATTCGGAAGGGGTAGTGACGGCAAAGGTATCCTGATCATAATGGGCCTTGCGGAAAAAGTCCTCCAACCAGGCCGGCCCTTCATACCACCAGTGGCCAAACAGCTCGGCGTCGTAGGGGGCTACCACAATGGGCGGGCGGCCTATTTGGTCTCTTGCATATTCAATCTGGCGCTCCCGGTTAAACATGAAATTGCCGGCATGTTCAGCCAGTTTTTTTTGCGCTTTTTCCGGGCAGTAGGGCTCCTTGTGATCTGTTTTGCCGGTAATCCGGTAGTACTTAAAGCCGGTATGCACCCTGATACCGTCCGGGTGGATATAAGGGCCGATATATTCCAGAGGGAGGTCAAACCCGATATCCCGGTAAAAATCACGATAGAAATAGTCGCCGGGATAGCCTTCCGTTTTACTCCAGACCTGCTTGCCCGTTTCTTCATCGCGCCCGAAAGCGGCTACGCCTGCGGGGGTGAGCAGGGGAGAGAAAGTCCCATAAGCCGGGCGCGGCTTGGCAAAAAGAAGCCCGTGGGTATCGAGGAAAAAGTAATTAATGCCCAGTTCGGCCAGCATTTCATCAATTCCGTAATCATAGGCGCATTCCGGCAGCCAGATGCCCCGGGGCGGTTTGCCGAAAATACGGGTGTGTTCCTCAACGGCAATGCAGAGCTGGGCATAAACCGCTTCCGGCTGTGTGTTTAAAAGGGGCAGGTAGCCGTGGGTAGCCGCGCTGGTGATTAACTCGACATGGCCGCTTCCGGCAAGCTCGCGCAGCACTCCTGCCAGGTTACAGTGGTAAAGATCAAAATATTCATGATATGCCTGCTGGAAGCGCTGCCTGTAAAGACGCGCCAGGGGAGAAAAAACGGGATCTTTTGCCGTCCGGACCACTTCCTTGTCTGCCAAATCCAGCAGGCGGGCAAGCCAGTCCCGGTATTTTTCCTGCAGGTAGCTGTCTTCCCACATGGCGGCAAGTGTGGGGGAGACGGATACAGTTATCCGGAACGGAATTCCGTCACTTTGCAGGCGCCTGAAGACTGCAAGCAGGGGCAGGTAAGTTTCCGTTACAGCCTCAAAATACCATTTTTCCTCCAGCGAATACCTGTATTCGGGATGCCGGACATAAGGGAGGTGTGCATGCAGTACTAAAGCCAAGTAGCCTTTGGTCACGATGATTCTCCTTTTATCTGTGATTCTTGAACAGGGCAGCAAAATTCGGCGGAAGACAGGCCGCCAGGTATCCTGCGGTAATAACGGTGCTGCCAGAAGGCAAAGGGCCGCCACTTTGGATCAATGGCGGCAGCAAGGGAAGCACGCGGTGTCCGGATTGTATTGGATACTAAAAACGGCAGGTAAGTGCCGTCGGCAAGAATGCGTCCCAGTTCTGCCCGGTATGTCCGGTCAGCTTCCACTTTACTAACATACCAATTGCCCGCCTTCTCATCCACTGCCGGCTGCCTGAGAGAACCGGTATCGAGATTGATGATCCTGAGAACAGTCTGTCCCGCTGCCCATAAATCCTGATAACGGTCATGCATATTTTTCCACAGAAGGGGGGTAATTTCCCAGTAGGCAAAGAGCCGGTGCGGGGTCTGCGGCAGCAGAACCAGCCGGTCCAGCCCGTAGACATAAGGCAGTGTCTGGCCGGCATTAAGTTCATGACGGTCAGGTGCTTGCATAACGGCCTCCTTATGGTCTTTTCACATTTCTGTAACAAAGGATAGTATTGCCCTTGCCCTGCCTTCTTATGTTTGCCCTGCCGCTTTATTTTCGGATTTCTTGTCCCTTCGTATAGAAAAAGGAGAGTGTGGCAAGCTATGCATATACTCCGCAGAAGCAGGGAAAACCCTGGAGGGATGGTATGCGGATCGGCCTTATTTGCCGCAGCGCGGACAATTTTGCAAGCAGGCCCCTTTTACGCCTGGCCGAGGACATTTCCGTGCAAAACGGAGAATGTTTTATTTTTGTCGGGGAGGGGGGCCGGCTCCCTTCCGGAAAGCCACAGCCTTTTTTCTCTTTTCTTACGGCCGTAAACGGCCGCATCCGGCCTGTTAAGGTAGCTGTGCAGAAGCTTCCGGCAGTGCAGGTGTTTACCGTTGCGGCAGAGGATGAGTTTGCTTTTGCCGCTGCTGTTGCTGCCACCTGCCGCAGACTGCTTTTGGCAAAGAAACGGATTGACTGGCTCCACTGCTTTGCCGCCGGTGATGTCACAGCTGCTGTGCTGTGCCGGAAGTATCTGCGCATTCCTTTTGTTTTTTCAGTAAACAGTGTTACAGGCTGCAGGCAGCCGAAAAAGGATCTTGCCTCCCTGGGAATAAGCTTTAATCACAGCCTGACCTTTGGCGAGTATGTTTTCCTTGAACAGCTGGGGGCGTCCGGGGCGGAGTATGTTTGCGACGAAACGGGTGATGCCCGCTATTGGCGGCTGTTTTTTGCCGCTTATGGCAGCAAATATGTGGAGGGCAGGCCGTGGGCGGATACCGCCTTCTGGTCGGAGCGTCAAAACAAAACACGCCGGCAGAGAAAAGAAGAACTGCAGGCGTCGCTTGGCACAAATAAACCGGTAGTGGTTGCCTGTCAAAGGGTGCCCCCGCCGGAACTTGCAGAGCTGCACAAAGACTGTTGTTTCCTTAAGGATGACGGCTCGCCGCAAAAGCGCCGCGCTGTTTACCAGGCGGCGGATTTTTACCTGGCCGGGGAAGAAGAAAGCCCCTGGCGGCTGCCCGGAATCATGGCGGCGGGCTGTATCCCGCTTGCGGCGGCAAAAAGCCCGGCAGGACGCTTCCTGCAAAGGCTGTCAGGCGGCGGTATTGCCTGTTTCTTTGCGGAAGAAAACCTTTATGATGCACTTTTACAGGCCAAAAAAGAATTGCTGACGCGGCCGGAAAAAGCGGCTGTCAGACGGCAGCGGGCAGTTATGCTCGTACAAAAGGAGTGCAGTCCGGCGGCGGCGGCAGAATGCTACAGCCTTATATATCAGGGTTTTGCCCCGGTGCGGCTGCCCTTTGTCACGGACAGTCAAACACCGGATTAATGAGCGGAAATCCGGCAAAAAGAGAAGCCGGGGTGCAGGCAAGGGGGTTTTAATTCTATGGCGCAAAATACAATCCATTTTATTCTGGCACTGCACAACCACCAGCCGGAAGGCAATTTTGACGATGTATTTCGGAAAACCTTTCAGACGGCTTATGAGCCTTTCATCGGTGTGCTGGAAGACTTCCCGGAAATAAAAGTTGTCCAGCATTATTCAGGAACGCTGCTGCGCTGGCTGCAGGAAAACAAACCTTCATTTCTTGCCCGTTTAAGGGAACTGACTTCATCCGGCCGGCTGGAACTTCTGGGCGGCGCCTTCTACGAACCGATTCTGGTCATGATTCCAGATGAGGACAAAATAGGCCAAATTAAAAAAATGAGCCGCTTCCTGCAGGAAAACTTTCATGTGCAGGCAAAGGGAGCCTGGCTGGCTGAACGCGTCTGGGAACCCCACCTTGCCCGGCCCCTGGCGGAAGCGGGCATCAGCTACACCGTTCTGGACGACAGCCATTTCCGCAAGGCCGGCTTCACAGAGGAACAGTTGCTCCATTATTACCTGACGGAAGAAGAAGGCAGAAGACTTTTTATTTTCCCCATCAGCGAAAAGCTGCGCTACCTGATACCCTTTGCCGAGCCGGAGGAAACGGTGGGTTACCTTGCCAAGATGGCAAATGAAGAGGGAGACAGGGTTGTTGTTCTGGCCGATGACGGGGAAAAATTCGGTTCCTGGCCGGGAACGGCTAAGCATGTTTACGAAAAGAAATGGCTGCGGCGTTTTTTCAAGCTGCTTTCTGAAAACAGCTCCTGGCTGAAAACAGTTACCTTTTCCGAGTTTTTGGCCGGCTTTGCGCCGGCCGGCCGTGTTTACCTACCTGCCTGCTCCTACCGGGAAATGATGGAATGGTCCGGCGGTTTTTGGCGCAATTATTTTGTCCGCTACCCGGAAAGCAATCACCTGCATAAAAAAATGCTTTATGTGAGGGAGAAAGTGCGGCGGATGGCTGACGGGCCGCAAAAAAAGGAAGCCCGGGAATATTTATGGGCCGGGCAGTGCAACTGTGCTTACTGGCACGGAATTTTCGGCGGCCTGTATTTGAACTTTTTGCGCTCCGCCCTCTACAGCCGCCTGATAGCCGCCGAAGACCTGGCCGACCGTGCCTTGCACAAGGAAGATGAGTGGCTGGAAATGAAACATTTTGATTTTGATTATGACGGGAAAAAGGAGATAGTTGTCAGCAGCCCCGGGATAAGCTTCATGCTGGCTCCGGAACAGGGAGGGGCCCTGCTTGAGCTGGACTTTAAGCCGCGCCGCTTTAACCTGCTGGATGTGCTTACCCGCCAAAAGGAAGCCTATCACTGCGACCTTTTCGAGCAGGCGGAAGGCTTGTGCGCGGATGAAGAGGCCCAGTCAATTCACCATATTAAACGGGTCAAAGAGACGGGGCTGGAGCAGCTTCTCTCTTATGACAGCTACCGCCGCGCCTCCCTGCTTGACCATTTTTTCCCCCGCGGCAAGAGTTTGCGGAATTTCAACTGTGAAAAGCATGATACCGGCGGGTTTGTGACAGCCCCCTACCGGCTGCTACAGGCAAAGGCGGAAGACAGCGCCGTCGTTGTCATGGCCCGGGAAGGCAGTATACAGCTTAACGGCAAAAAAAGACTTGTACTTTTGAAAAAAACAGTTTCGCATCAGCCAAAGAAAAATGAGCTTGCCTGCGACTACCAGCTGCTTTCCCGGGAGAAGGAAGCCTTTGACCTTTTGTTTGCCGTGGAGTTTAACATTAATTTTTTAGCCGGTCATTCTCCCGGACGCTATTATACTGCCGGCGGCGGTGGCCTGCGGGACCGCAGCCTTTCTTCCCAGGGCTGCCTGAAAGGCCTGGGGCAGTTTGGCATGGTCGATGAATGGCAGGGGCTCTCCTGCAATTTCCGCTTTGACCGCCCGACAACTGTCTGGCGCATGCCCCTGCAATCCGTTTCCCGCTCGGAGGAGGGCATGGAGCGGAACTACCAGGGTTCCACACTGCTTTTTGCCTGGGATGTCCGGCTGCTGCCCAATACCCCTTGGGCGGTAACTTTCACGCAGTCCATTACAGAACTGGTCCGGGAGGGATAAAAATGAAGCCTCTTTATATCGCCTTTGTCTGGAACCAGCACCAGCCCTACTATTGCGACAGGACAAAAAAAGAATACATAATGCCCTGGGTCCGCTTGCATGCCGCCAAGGATTATTACCGGATGGCGGCGCTGCTTGAGGATTATCCCCGGATAAGACAAACCTTTAACCTGACGCCTTCGCTTTTGACGCAGCTGGAGGATTACCTGCAGGGTGCAGAAGATTATTACCTGCGGGCGGCCAAGCCGGTAAAGGACCTGACCGAAGGGGAAAAGCATTTTTTGCTGCAGCATTATTTTGACATTCATTGGGAGCGGGTAATAGCCCTCTGGCCGCGCTACCGGCAGCTTCTGGATAAGCAGGGGCGCCGCCGGGAGCCCGAGACGGCTGCGGAAGCGCTGGCGCTTTTTACCGGGCAGGATTATCTTGATTTGCAGGTCTGGTTTAATTTAACCTGGATAGACCCGCAGGTGCGCGCAGAGGATGAAGAACTCAGCCGCCTGCAGTCAAAGGGGGAAAATTTTACTGAAGAGGACAAAAGGCTTGTGTTGGCAAAACAGCGGGAGATTATGACAAAGGTGATCCCCGTTCACAGGGAACTGGCCGCCAGGGGCCAGATTGAGATTATAACAACACCCTTTTACCATCCCATAATGCCGCTTATCATAGACAGCCGCAGCGCTTTGCGCGCCTCCCCGGGCCTGGCGCTACCTGAGAGCTATTCCTACCCGGAAGATGCGGCAAAACAGGTTGTCATGGCAGCCGCCCAGTACCGCCGGTATTTCGGGCACAATCCCCGGGGCATCTGGCCGCCTGAACAGGCCGTCAGCCCTGAAACCCTTGCCCTTTTTTCCGAACACGGCTTTGCCTGGACAATATCGGATGAGGATATTCTCGCCAGATCCTTGAATATAGAGTTTTACCGGGATTATAGCGGCCATGTTTTAAACGGGAGTGAATTATACCGCCCCTACCTGTTCGGGGAGCCCGGTGCGGAAATCGCCATAATATTCCGGGACCACCATTTGTCCGACCGCATTGGTTTTGTTTATCACCAGATGAATATTGACCATGCCGTTGACGACCTGATAAGCCGTTTGCATAAAATCAGGGAGTCGCTGGCCTCCACCGGCGAGCCCCATCTTGTGACGCTGGCTTTGGACGGTGAGAATGCCTGGGAGTGGTATCCCGGTGATAAAAACAAGTTCCTGTCCAAACTGTACAGCCGCCTGTCGGCAGATGAGGAATTGCAGACCGTGACTGTTTCCGAGTTCCTGTCCGCCCACCCGCCGCGGCGCCGTCTTGAAAAGCTGCATACCGGCTCCTGGGTGGCGCACAGCCTGACCCGCTGGATCGGTAGCGCCGGCAAAAACAGGCTCTGGGGTCTGCTGCTTAATGCCCGCCGTGAACTGGATAGGGCAAGGGGCAGGGTGCCTTTGGAGCAGTGGCAGAAAGCATGGGAAAACCTGCTGATTGCCGAAGGCAGCGACTATACCTGGTGGGTTGACAGCATGCCTTACTACCTGGCGGCGCCCTTTGAAGCCCTTTTCCGCAAGCACCTAATAAATGTTTACCTGGAGTGCCAGAGCCCCGTGCCGCCTGACCTGTACGAGCCCGTTATTCAACCGGGGCACGGGGAAGCGGCCTGGACAGAAGACCCGCTTGCAGGCCCGACGGCCATGGTACAGGGAAATTACGGCAGGGAAGGTTGAAGGGGAAGGAAATAAGCCTCTTTTGTGGAACAATACATACAAAACCTTTTACCGGTGATAAGGATGCGGGAAAGAAGAAACGAGGAAGATTACCGGCGCTTGCAGCATGAACTTCAGGCGGGCAAAGTACGGCCCGTCTATATCTTTTACGGCCGTGAAGAATTTTTGCTGGCAGAAGCCGTGGAGAGCCTGGCAGACGCTTTGCTTCCCCGGGGAATCCGGGATGACGGCTGCATCCGGGTGGGCGGCTCAAGTACAACTGTCCGGGAGATTGTCTCCATGGCAAATACCCCGTCACTTTTCAGTGAAAAACGTTTGCTTATTGTGGACGATGCGCCGTATTTCAGCAAAGAGCGCGACGAGCGGGATACGGATGATCTGGAAAAGCTCGCGGCGGCAGAGCAAAACGGCAGTTCTTGCATTGTTTTTTGCGCCCGCGAAATTCTTCCCGCTTTGAAAGCGGTAAAAAAGCTGCGGGCTAAAGGTGCAGTCTACCGTTTTGATCCCCTGAAAACGGCCGCCCTGAAAAAATGGGTGCAGGAGAGGGCTGCAAAAATGGGCGGAAGATTCGCCCCGGGAGCTTTGGATGTTTTTTTGTCACGCGCCGGCGACGATTTGCGCAATCTTGCCATGGAGCTGGAAAAACTGTTGGTTTATCTCGGGCGGGAAAAGGTGATTGACAAAGGGAGCATCCTGGAAGTAACTGTGCCTTCCCCGCAAGCCAACATTTTTGCCCTGACTGACGCAGCCGTTTACGGGCGGACGGCTGAAGCCCTGCTTTATCTAAAGGATTTGCTGGCGGCAGGCGAACCGCCGCTCAGGATCCTTGCAATGCTTGTCAGGCAGTTTCGCCTTTTAAGCGAGGGGCGCGACCTCCTGTCCTCGGGAGAAAAGAACCTGGCCCGTGCCCTAAAAATTCACCCCTATGCCGCGGAGCAGCTGCTGCTCCAGCTGAAAAAGACCGATCAAGCCCGCCTAAAAAGGGCTGTTGAAATGCTGGTCCAGTGTGAATCGGACATCAAGGGAGGCAGAATAGAACCGGTGCTGGCCCTGGAAACACTGCTTGTCGCCTTGGGCAACTGAACCAAAGCATTGTTCTCCCGGCGGCAGATAAAAAAACACCAATCATAACGATTGGTGTCAGAGTAAAAAGATTCCTTTCTTATTCGCCTTCCGCCTGGGCCAGTGCATCGTTGTAGCGCCTTGCCAGGCGGGATTTTTTACGGGAAGCCGCGTTTTTATGCAAAACGCCTTTGCTGACTGCTTTATCCAGCATTTTGACTGCCAGTCTCAATTTTTCCCCTGCAGATTCCAGGTCTTCCTGGGCCAATGTATCATTAAACCTGCGGACAGCCGTTTTAACCCTGCTCTTAACCTGGCGGTTGCGCAGCGTCCGCTTAGCGGTTATCCGTATGCGCTTTTTTGCTTGCCTGGTATTGGCCATACGTTCACCTCCTTATGGAGCCGGTCACATGAGAGGACAAACCAATTTTACCATGTGTCCTTTTAAAATGCAACAAATTGTGCAGAAGCTGTCTTTTGCCGGAGAGCAAAAACTCCCTGCAATTGGTTTTAGGCAATCGCTTTCGTCTTTTTCGCAAAATTTTTATTCTTTGGAGAGAAAATGGCGTAAGCTTCCCATTTTCAAAGCCAAACAGCAACGCAGCTTTATTTTTTAAAACCTGATAACGGTTTCTAATAGACAAATAACCTGTCTGATAGTTTTTCATGGATTGAACTTTTATATCAACCGGCAGGCATTCCGGCAGCCTCTGACATTCCCTGCCGGGTTTTTTATGCAGCCCGCCTGTTTTTACAGTTATCCCCCGTTGATATATGTATAGTAAAAGACCGTTTGGTTAAGCTATATGCGTGAAACGGCACAAAGGAGGTGAGAGGATGCTGGGATTGATTGTCCGTTTTATTGTTTCCGCCATTGTTTTGATGCTGGTCAGCTTTTTGCTGCCGGGTTTTGCGCAAATGGGATTCACAGTTGCCCTGATTGCGGCAATTGTTATTGCCTTGCTGGGATTTATTGCCGAAAGTGTTTTAGGCAAGAGGGTTTCCCCGCAAAACAGGGGTATTGTCGGCTTTGTGACATCGGCCGTTGTAATTTATGTGGCACAATGGCTTGTTCCCGGAATGAGCGTAACTATCCTTGGCGCCGCCCTGGCTGCTCTGGTTATTGGTATTATCGATGCTTTTGTGCCGACGGAGCTGCGCTAGAGGCATACATAGTCTGGGAGGGAAAAGGCGATGAGTCGTCTGCTGCGCACCGATTTGGCCATTGAAGCCCGGGAAATGCTTTTGGGCAAAGTGCCTGAGGAGATCCCCGGCGTGGCAATGGAGACGGAAGATTTTGGCGAAATCCAGGTTACACGGGTACGGATAGAAACGGCGGAAGCCGGGGAACGCATGGGCAAAAAGCAGGGTAGCTACGTCACGCTGGAAGTGCCGGGGCTGCGGCAAAAAAACACTGAACTGCAGGAAAACGTTGCTCGCCAGTTTACAAAAGAGCTGCTGGCCATGGCAAATTTGCGGGATGATTCGTCGGTGCTGGTCATCGGACTTGGAAACTGGAATGTTACCCCTGACGCCCTTGGCCCGCGGGTTGTCAGAGATTTGCTGGTGACCAGGCATATCCTGGCCCTGGAACCTGAAACACTGGGAGAAGGCTACCGCCCTGTAAGCGCGCTGGCCCCCGGTGTGCTGGGGATTACAGGAGTGGAAACAAGCGAAATAATCCAAGCCCTGATTGAAAAAGTTCAACCTGACTTGCTGATTGCCGTCGATGCCCTGGCTGCCCGCAACCTCAGACGCCTGCACACAACCATTCAAATAGCCGACAGCGGAATTACCCCGGGCTCGGGAGTAGGGAACAGGCGCCTGGCTATTTCCCGGGAAATAATCGGTATTCCTGTAATTGCCATCGGTGTGCCGACGGTGGTGGATGCCGTAACCATTGCCGATGACCTGATGAGCCAGCTGCTCCATTTAATGATGCAGGAAGCAGGAGTTGACTCCCCGGTTTATAAAGTTGTGCAAAGTATCGCCGAAGGGGATAAAAGAGCTGTTATGGCCGAGAGTCTTTCTCCCTACGGAGGAAGGTTAATGGTAACACCAAAGGAGATAGATACTTTGGTTGAAGATATGGCCAGGCTTCTGGCGGGGGGTATTAATGCCGCCCTGCACCCGGCCATTCACAGGGAAGAATCCGGGAAATACCTGCATTAGCAGTAAAACGTACTGTACATAAAAAGGTGTGATGCTCAAATCACACCAGACTGTAGACAAAGTCACTGA
>DGEC01000085.1 GCA_002385745.1 Firmicutes bacterium UBA3936 | reverse complement strand
TTTGCCGGCAGGAATATTATATTTTTTATGGAATAATAACTACTCGCAAAGACTTTCATTTTCTGTTATAATTGGTATAATTGGTTGGCAGGTTGACTTTCATTCCAGTGTATAACAGGAGGTACAAGATGACCAACAGGATAGTAACTGATCTGGGTGAAGTGGTCATATCAGAGGAGTTGATCGCCACTCTTGCCGGTGTAGCGGCTATTGAGTGCTACGGTTTGCTTGGCATGTCTACACGGGCAAAGTTAAAAGACGGCATTGCCGAGCTGCTTGGCCGTGACAATTTGAGTCGTGGTGTTGAAGTAACTCAGGTCGACAACCAGTTGAAAGTTGATTTGTATATAATTGTCTCTTATGGTATAAAAATACCCGAAGTGGCAATAAATGTACAGGAGAAGGTTAAGTATACCATTGAGAGCCTGACGGGTCTAAATGTGTCGCAGGTAAATATCCACGTTCAGGGAGTTAGAGTGGCAGAAAAATAGGAGGCGTAGCAGATGGAGCAGCTATTGGGGTCTGATTTAAGAAGGATGCTAACAGCCGGTGCCCGCCTCCTGGAAAACAATAAAGAAATTATCAATGCGATGAATACATTTCCTGTTCCGGACGGGGATACCGGTACTAATATGAGCTTGACAATGCGTTCGGCTTTGGCTGAAGTTGAGAAAGTTGGCGGGGAATCTGTGGCAGCTGTTGCTTCAGCGGTGGCCAGTGGCTCCCTTTTAGGAGCAAGGGGAAATTCCGGAGTTATTTTGTCTCAGATATTCAGAGGTTTTGCCAAAAACCTGGAAGGCAAAGAAAGTATATCGCCGCGCGAGCTGGCTTTGGCCATGCAGAGCGGGGTGTATTCAGCCTATAAGGCTGTAATGAAGCCTGTTGAAGGGACCATGTTGACAATTGCCCGGGAAAGCGCCAAAATGGCGGTCAGTTCGGCAAACCGCGGCGCGGGTTTTGTACAGATGATGTGTGACGTTGTACAGCATGCGGAGGCTGTGCTGAAAAAAACCCCGGATATGCTCCCGGTCCTGAAAGAGGCGGGAGTAGTTGACGCCGGAGGAAAAGGATTGCTTGAAATTTACAGGGGTTTTCTTTACTGCCTGTCCGGTGAAGATATTCCGGAAGTTGTTGTTGAAGTGGAAGAGGATGCACCGCAGCGTGCCATGGATGCTTTCCAGACAGAGGATATTGAATTTGGGTATTGCACCGAACTAATTGTGAGAGGAAAGAACTTGGAACCGGAGAAAATACGCGCCGAAATTAGCGACTATGGTGATTCAACCCTTGCCGTCGGTGACGCAAACACAGTTAAAATCCACATACACACAAACAATCCGGGTATCATTTTGCAGAAATGCATAGTTTTCGGAACACTGCACAATATTAAAGTTGATAATATGCGGGAGCAGCATGCGGATTTGCTGTCTTTAAGCGAAAATGACAAACCCGCTGCTGCCGTACCTGCCGCGGGTATAGCGGTGATTGCAGTAGCCGCAGGCGGCGGTCTGACTGAAATTTTTACCAGTTTGGGGGTGTCTAATGTTGTCCGCGGCGGACAGACGATGAATCCAAGCACAGAAGATATTTTGGCGGCAGTTAAAGAAGTGCCGCAAAAAGAAATTATAATTCTTCCCAATAATAAAAATATCATTATGGCGGCAAAGCAGGTGAGCGAATTAATAGACAAGGAAGTAAGAGTGGTAGAGACACGCTCAATACCTCAGGGAATTGCCGCCATGCTGGCCTTTGCTTCCGAAGGGACATTGGAACAGAATGTGGCAGTAATGGATAAAGAAAAGAATAAAGTCAAATCGGCTGCGGTGACCTACGCTGTTTGCAACAGCAGGGTTAACGGCCTTGAAATACATGAAGGGGATATTATCGGACTTATAGAGGATGATATCGTTACCGTAGGCAAGGATATAAACCGGGTAGTTAAGGAATTGCTTGAGAGAATGATTGATGAAGAATCGGAAGTTATAACTCTTTATAATGGGGAAGATGTACCGGGCGAGGCGGCTGCGGAGCTGCAGAGCGAGCTTGAGGAACTATACGACGGGTGCGATGTGGAGCTATATGAGGGAGGTCAGCCTTTCTACTATTATCTTTTCTCCGTAGAGTAAAGCGGAGCATCAGAAAGGATGTGACTACTTGACTGTTAAGATTGTTACTGACAGTACAGCCGACTTGCCTCCGGGACTGGCAGAGGAACTCAACATTTCCGTGGTGCCCTTAAAAGTCCATTTTGGCGAAGAGGAATTCCTGGATTGGATAGACCTTGATTCCGATAATTTTTTTGAAAAACTGGCGGGAAGCGGAGTAATGCCTCATACTTCCCAGCCTTCTCCCGCTGATTTTGTGAAGATTTACCGGGAAATTGCCGCTGAAAGCGATCAGTTGATTTCCGTTCATCTTTCAGCCAAATTAAGCGGTACATACCAGTCGGCCGTAATTGCGAAATCAGAGCTTAAACACCTGGATATTGAGGTTATTGATTCCGGTCTTGCCAGCATGGCTCTGGGGATAGTTGTCATTGAAGCCGCCCGCGCGGCCAAAGCAGGCCTGGCAAAGGAAGACATTATTCTGCAATTAAAGGATAATATGGCTAAAGTAAAGGTCTATTTTGCCGTTGATACCCTGGAATACCTGCAGCGCAACGGGCGGATAGGCAAGGCGGCCGCTCTGGTGGGAGGACTGTTGAATGTCAAGCCGCTTTTGACTTTAAGTGACGGTGTAGTGGCTCCCAAGGAAAAAGTCAGGGGAAAGGCCAAAGCTCAGGAACGCCTGATCGATATTATCGGTGAAGAATTAGGCGAGGAAGTACGCGGCAAGGCAGTGGTGCTGCATGGCAGTGAATTGAACAGGGCTTTGCTTCTTAAAGAGAAGCTGGAAAACCGCTACAAATTTTCGGAAATATTTATTTCCTCAATCGGCGCTGTTATAGGTACTCATACCGGTCCCGGGGTTTTAGCCGTCGGAGTGCTGCCTGAATAAGCAAAAAAAGCTGAAAAAAACAGAAAATAATACCTGGAAACATAATCCAGGTATTTTTTTTATCTATTGGAGATATCTTATTTATTTTCAGGAGAAAAATTCTAGTATATTCGCATCCGCCGGTGAGATAATAAAAGCACAAGAAAAAAGGAGGTGAATATTGTGGCAGCTAACAATAAAGTCAATCAAACAGGGCGCAATAGGATTTTGGTCAGTGGTGCGGAACAGGCCCTGGAGAATTTTAAGTATGAAATTGCCAATGAATTAGGCCTCGACTATAGCGGTGACAAAGGCAACCTGACTTCCCGTCAGAACGGCTATGTAGGCGGCTTGATGGTCCGGAAGATGATTGCTCAGGCCGAATCACAGATGGCCGGCCTTGGTGGAGGCGCTAATAACCAGGTATAACCGATATAGAAAGCGGAAGGTACATACTACTTTCCGCTTTTTTGCTTTTATAGCGCAAAATTGCCTTTGCCTGTTCAACAGCCAGCGGAGGGAAGATTTAACGGGAAAAAAATAAAGGATTATCACTATTCGACGAGAATTAATAAACATAAACAAGCTGCAAAAATGAGTCAAAAAAATGAGAAATGGAGTAAAAGTGTGAAGGAATTTGCTTATCAAAAGAGAATAGCTTAGACAATTCTGAATTGAATTGCTAGTAGCAAAAATCCATTAAATACCAGGAAATATGAAGTTTTGTCAAGAAGTGATTTCCACGACTGCGATAAAATATATTTTTTAAATAGATTATTGAGAATATTTTCTATTATCTCCACAAAATGCAGCACACAGCTATGCAAAATCATATTTTAGAATTCTTGGGAAGGAGGAATGCTGCAGTAAATGTTCATATTTTAGACTGCCGGTAAAGAGGTGATCACCGTATAGGAGCCTGGTAGTAAAAAATTGTGAAAACAATCGCAGCAGAAAATAGAGCCTCCGGCATAGCAGTATTCATAACAGGAAATACCTGCTGAATTTCTTGAAGAATAACTAGTGTTAGGGGGCCTGAAATGGCAAATTACATTGTGCGCAGACTATTATGGGGTATAGTAATACTTATCCTCGTTTCACTAATTGTCTTTTTTGCAATAAGAATGGTACCCGGCGATCCATTAACGCTTTTTGTGTCCAGAACACAGGAATCAGGCTTTTCCTTTACTAAAGCCCAGCTTGATGCGTTGCGGCGACGGTTTGGGCTTGATAAGCCGGTTATTGTGCAGTATGTTGACTGGATTTCCAATATGCTGCGCGGGGATCTGGGGGAGTCGATTTATTACAGGCAGGATGTCGCCAAACTGATTAAAGAGCGTCTGCCCGTTACACTTTATCTTGGGATAATCGGTTTCCTCTTAAGCCTTACTGTAGGTACCACTGCCGGTCTTTTGGCAGGTATGCGGCGGGCAACGTGGATTGACAATATTATTGTTGTTATTTCCTATATTGGCATTGCCATACCTGTTTTCTGGCTGGGTTACCTGCTTATTTTTGCATTCGGGTTGAAACTTCGGATACTGCCAATAGGCGGGTATACTTCACCTTTTGAAGATTTCTGGTACAGCCTCAGGCAGATAATTATGCCCGTTATCTGCATGGTGCTGCCCGGCATTGCCGGTATGGCCAGGCAAATGCGCTCCAGCTATCTGGAAGTTGCGGGACAGGATTATATCCGTACTGCCTGGGCAAAAGGCCTTACCGAAAAAGCGGTTGTTATGAAGCATATTTTGAAAAACAGTTTAATTCCCATTGTCACATTGCTTGGCATGAGTATTGGCGGTATCTTTGGCGGATCTGTACTGGTGGAGAATGTTTTTGCCATTCCTGGTATGGGCCGCTTTTTAGTACAAGGTATTTTCCAGCAGGATTATGTTATCATGCAGGCGAATACCTTTTTAATGGCGGTAATGATTATTCTGTCCAACCTGATAGTCGATATTTCATACGGCTGGTTTGACCCGAGAATTCGGTATGACTAGGAGGTGGAAGCATGGCAGATACCATAGCCAATATTGATCAGATTGTTCAGTCCCAGTCCCGAGCGACTGTTAGCGAATGGCAGAGGTTTGTGAGAACTCTGACGCAGAGAAAAGTTGTTGTCTTTGCCTTGATTATTATTGCATTGACTGTTATTACGGCAATTTTTGCCCCTTGGCTGTCGCCATATGATCCCAATGAAAAGAATTTTGCAGATTCCTTGCAGCAGCCTAACAGGAAACACTGGCTGGGTACCGACTTACTGGGAAAGGACACTCTTAGCCGTATTATCTGGGGTGCACGCACCTCGCTGATTGTCGGTATCGCAACCTGCCTTGCTTCTGCCATACTGGGCAGTACGCTTGGAATGCTGGCAGGTTATATGGGCGGTGTTGTAAATACCATTATCATGCGTTTTATGGACGCGTTAATGGGATTCCCAATGATTGTTCTCGCTCTGCTTTTAGCGGGAGTATTGGGCAACGGTATGCAGAATGTCATTATAGCCCTGACAGTGGCCAACCTGCCCGGCTATACCAGGCTTATGTGCGGTATGACGCTTGCCGTTAAGGAAAATGACTATATCCTGGCCCAAAAAGCAATTGGTTCCAGCAACCTACGCACATTGTTTTTGCATATTTTACCGAACTCTTTCCAGCCGATGATTATTATGATCAGTACTGCCCTTGGTGGTATCATTTTGGCCGAAGCCGGCCTTAGCTTCCTTGGCATCGGGCTTTCGCATGAAGAGGTAACCTGGGGCGGTCTGGTTGCTTCCGGTTACTCATATTTGAGCACACATCCGATGTTAGCCTTTGCTCCGGGTCTATGCGTTATGCTGGTTGTTTTCTCCTTCAATATCCTTGGAGACGGTTTGCGTGATGCCTTAGACCCGAGACTAAGAGGCGTACTGTAGTCTACAGGACGCTATCAAAGAATTGGACGAGGGAGTATAATATGGGAAGATTATTGGAAGTTAAAAACTTAAGAACCCAGTTTAAGACATTCGACGGCATAGTAAAGGCAGTAGACGGGGTTTCTTTCTATCTTGACGAAAAGGAAATCATCGGTATTGTGGGTGAAAGCGGCTGCGGCAAATCCGTAACCCAGTTGTCAATTATGCAGTTGATCAACAGACCCGGCAAAATTGTCGGGGGTGAGGTATGGTTTGAAGGCAAGGATTTGCTGAAATATAAACAGCACGGGCCGGAGATGCGTTCCATCCGCGGCGGAAAGATTGCCATGATATTCCAGGAGCCGATGACTTCCCTTAATCCCGTTCTAACCTTGGGTTATCAATTGGCAGAAAGTTTAATCCTTCACTTAAAAATGAGCAAAGAGGAAGCCCGTAAACGAGCTATTGAACTGCTTGGCATGGTAGGAATCCCCAGCCCCGAAGATCGTATTGACGATTATCCCCACCAGTTTAGCGGCGGCATGAGGCAAAGGGTTATGATTGCCATGGCGCTGGCTTGCAACCCTAAGATTCTGATCGCAGATGAGCCAACCACATCTTTGGATGTGACGACACAAGCCCAGCTGCTTGAGTTAATGGTAGATATGGTTCACAAATTCAACAGTTCATTAATCCTGGTTACCCACAACCTGGGCGTCGTTGCCCGCTATGCCCAGCGCATCTATATTATGTATGCAGGAAGAATTGTGGAGGAAGGAACCTGCAAGGAAATATTCAAGAGACCGCGCCACCCGTATACAAAGGGCTTGCTCAGAAGTGTGCCGCGTCTGGATGTTGAAGGAGAAAGGCTGATTCCTATCGAGGGACTGCCTCCCAGACTGACTGATTTACCGGATCAGTGTGCTTTTCTGCCGCGGTGCCCGTACAAGACGGAAAAATGCAGCACGTCACCAATGCCTGAATTAAGGTCAGTACCGGGAGAAGGGCATAAAATTCGCTGTTATGTCGACATACCGGAGGTGGACTATGCCACAGTCTAAAAATGATGTTGTTTTAGAAGTTAAAGATTTAAAGATGCATTTTCCTATTACTCGGGGGCTGTTCAGGAAAGTAGTAGGCATGGTAAAAGCAGTGGACGGAATATCCTTTGCGCTAAAAAGAGGGGAAACTCTTGGCCTGGTCGGTGAGAGCGGCTGCGGCAAAACTACAGTCGGGCGCTGTATCAGCCGCCTGTACCAGCCGACTTCAGGGGAAATATATTTTAAAGGCAAAAATATTGCTGACGTGCCTGAAAAAGAATTAAAGCCCCTGCGGCGCAATATATCGATGATTTTCCAGGATCCTTACAGCTCGCTTGACCCGCGCCAGAATGCAGGCAGCATTGTCGGTGAGCCGATGGTTGTTCACCGTTTGGTCAAGTCGAGGGATGAATACAAGGAGAAAGTAAAACATCTATTTGAAATTGTTGGGCTTAATCCTGAGCTGACTACCCGTTATCCCCATGAATTTAGCGGCGGTCAGAGACAAAGGATCGGTATTGCCCGCGCTTTGGCGGCAGATCCGGATGTAATAATTTGTGATGAACCCGTTTCAGCCCTGGATGTGTCCATCCAGGCGCAAATCATAAATTTGCTGATGGATCTGAAATCTGAAGGAGAAAAACGGCTGACGTATATTTTCATTGCCCATGATTTATCAGTTGTCAAGCACATCAGCGACCGGATTGCCGTTATGTATCTTGGGCGGATTGTTGAACTGACAACACCGAGGGAACTGTACAACAACCCGCTTCATCCCTATACCCAGGCGTTATTGTCCGCTGTCCCGGTGCCCGACCCGGAAGTGGAAGAAAACCGTGAGCGTATTATCCTGGAAGGGGAAGTGCCAAGCCCCCTGTTCCCGCCGAATGGCTGCGCACTGCACCAGCGCTGTCCCATTGCTACTCCTGAATGCAGTAAAACAGTGCCGCCTTTGCGGGAATGCTCTGAAGATCACTGGGTTGCCTGTCTGCGGATATAAAAGAAATTGCAGCGGATAATACGGTGACGAAAGCAACCCTTATGGGTGTGGGTTGCGCACCCATAAGGGTTATGTTTTTGCCGCATAAGGCAATGCATTTTATTACTAATGCACAAGTAGACAAAAAAGGATATCAGCAGATCTTAAAGTATTATTTTTAACAAGGAGGGAAGCCAAATGAGACTAAAAGACAAAGTTGCAGTTGTAACAGGATCGGCTCGCGGACTCGGCAAAGCCATGGCAATGAAAATGGCGGCTGAGGGGGCAAAAGTTGTTGTCTGTGACCTGCATTACGAAGGGTGTGTTGCGGTTAAAGATGAAATAGAAGCCGCCGGGGGTACGGCGTTGGCCCTGAAATGCAATGTTTCCAGACGAGATGATGTAGCGGGGTTAATTAATGAGACCGTCGAAAAGTTTGGTGTAATTGATATTTGGGTTAACAACGCCGGTATAACAAGGGACGCGCAAATTACCAAAATGACGGACGAAGATTGGGATGCGGTATTAGACAACAATTTAAAATCGATGTTTATCTGTATCCAGGAAGTAATTAAGGTAATGATCCCGCGCAATTACGGGCGGATTATTAATATTACTTCCATAGCTGCACAGGAAGGAAATTTCGGACAGAGCAACTATTCTGCCGCCAAGGCCGGAATTATCGGTTTAACAAAAACTTTATGCAAAGAATTGGGGCGCAAGGGAATAACAGTCAATGCAGTGGCTCCCGGCTTTATGTTGACGGAAATGACGGAAACAATTCCGCCGAAGATTAAAGATCAACTGCTTGCCCGTATCCCCCTGAAAAGGGCCGGTCAGCCGGAGGAAGTTGCCGCAGCTGTGGTATTCCTTGCTTCAGACGAAGCTTCATACATTAACGGGCATACCCTGAATGTTAATGGAGGGCTTTATGTCTGAGACAGGTAAAGAAGCGGCAGCAGCGATGCAGAAAGGGAGAGTATATGATATTCAAAGATTCTCTGTCCATGACGGACCCGGAGTACGTACAGAAATTTTTCTTTCCGGATGCCCGCTGGAGTGCCTTTGGTGCCACAGTCCGGAATCACAGTCATTTAATCCGCAGTTAGCCTGGTATGAGATCCGCTGTATCGGCACTGCAGCCTGCGGGGTGTGCCTGGCGGCCTGCCCGCAAAAAGCCATCAGCCCCGGGCCGACTAAAGTATCGCCTGCAGACAATGTTGAAATACAGTTGATAGAAATTAACAGAAAGCTCTGTGACAACTGCGGGGAGTGTACCCGTGCCTGTCCGTCCGGCGCCCTGGAAATGACAAACAGGGAAATGACACTGGAAGAGGTTATGGAGATAATAGAAAGGGACAGGCGTTACTACAGCAGATCCGGAGGTGGAATTACCATCTCCGGCGGGGAACCAATGGTCCAATATGAATTTACTTTGGCATTATTAAAAGAGTGTAAAAAAAGAGGCCTGCATACCTGCCTGGATACAACGGGTTATTCAATGTGGTCATATTATGAAAACATCCTGCCTTATGTTGATCTTTTCCTTTACGATCTCAAGCATATGGATTCGGACAGTTCGGTCAAACTGACCGGTGTTCCCAATGAACTGATTCTGGAAAATGCCAGGAAACTTGCCCGGGCCGGTGCCGCACTGCAGGTTCGCGTTCCCATAATTCCCGGATTTAACGATGACGAAGAAAATTTGAGAGAAACAGGCATGTTTTGCCGGGAGTTGGGGTCGGCTGTTGTTCTGGTGCAAATACTGCCCTATCACGGCCTGGGTGCTGCCAAATATGAAAGACTGGGCAGGAAATATGAATTGACCGCAATTGAAGCCCCTTCGGAGGAGCGAATGGAGAAAATTAAAAGCTTCCTGGAGACATTTGGTTTGCAAGTCAAAATTCATTAAGCAGGGTACCTGCCGGCTATACTGCCGGCAATGCAGTTGACCTGCAAAGTATTGACATACCGGTTAAGAAGGCAGGAAAAGAAGAGGAAAAGGGCTAACCGCAAGAAAGGTACCTGCGGTTGCCCTTTTCATGATAAGGAGAAAAGAAAAATAATCCCCGGCTGTGCCGAGGAGGAGCTGCTGTCCGGCAGGGAGGTGAATAAATGTGTGTGGACGTTTCACTTTAATTCAGTGGGTAGATCTGGCGGAACGCTTCGGCATCCGGGCGCTGGACCTAATACCGCGCTATAATATTGCGCCGGGACAGGATGTTCCGGTTATTATTGGCGGTAAACAACGGCGGTTGCGCCTTTTTAAATGGGGCTTTGAGTTTCCCCCAAGAAAGGGCGGGAAGAAAGGCTACCTGGTTATTAATGCCCGGGCAGAAACACTGGAGACAAAAAGTTTCCGCTCTGATTTGCAGCACAGGCGCTGTCTGGTGCCTGCAGACGGTTTCTATGAATGGGCAGGGGAAAAAGGAGTGCGGCTTCCCTACCGCTACAGTTTAAAAGGCGGGAAACTGTTTGCTTTTGCCGGGCTCTGGCGCATCCTGCGCACACCGCAGGGAGAAGAGAAATTTACTTTCTGTATTATTACTACAGCTGCCAATGATCTTGTCAGGCAGGTACATGACAGGATGCCGGCAATTCTGGCTCCCGGCGATGAAAGCAGATGGCTGGATACACGGGAAAGGGACATTAAAAGCCTGAAAAAAATGCTGGCACCGTATCCGTCAGAGGAATTATCGGTAACAAAGGCCAGTTTGCTTGTCAACAACCCCGGCAATGAAGGTCCCGATCTGATTAATCCGGATTAACATCTTTGGACTCATTGATATTTGCTTTGCCGGCATAGAATTCTATTATTTCACGCCTGCGTATTATACCGATAAAAATCCCCTCATCATCCACAACGGGAATAAAGTTTTGCGCTACGGCCAGAGTGAGTAAATCACCTATTTTTGCTTCGATGCGTACCGGCTCGTTTTTCGTGTTTCGCGGGATTTCAGCCACTGTGATTTTTTCCGAGTCGGAAAAAGTAAAGTCGGGGGTGTTTTTTATTTTGCGAAGCAAATCGCCTTCTGTAAGCGTGCCGGCGTATTTGCCTTCTTTGTCAATTAGCGGAACGGCGGTTAAACCGTGGTATTCCATTTTTTCCATAGCCTGACGCATGGTGCAGGTCAGCGGGAGACAGACAACTTCTTTTTTAGGTATCAGGAAAAAGGCAATATTGATAGTAATAACCCCTTTCTAAATGCAATTCTGCTATTTACTAAATTCAATACAGCTTTTTTTATTCCCTGCCATTAAAATATGAACATTTCTTTAAATAATGACCTGCTTTTATATATAGGAAATGTCAAATGCAAGAGATAATTGCTGTTTTTTGTATAAAAAGCAGGGAAAGTATAATCTTGGGAGAATACTTTATCTGTTAAGATAAGCAAAGTGGGGGAATCGGATGTTGAAAAAGTACTTGAAAGTAATATTGCTAGTGTTTTTGGCATCTACCATTCTTGTTTCCTGCCAGCGGCAAGAAGTAAGTAAACCTTTGGTCTGGGGCATACCGTATGATGTGGAAACGCTGAACCCGCTGTTTACTGAAATGGCAGTGGAAACAGATATTCTAAACTGTATTTTTTCTACATTAATCAAGGTAAACGATAAGCAGGAGTTTGTGCCTGATTTACTGGCGGAAATGCCGCAAATCAGCGAAGACGGACTGGAATACAGCTTCACGCTGCGCCAGGACGTTAAGTTTCATGACGGGCAAGAGTTGACCGCGGAAGACGTTAAGTATACATATGAGATGAAAATGGCGGAAAACAATGCGGTTCCCGACCGTTACATCTGGGAAAGAATTGACACTTTCCGGGTTACTGATAAATATAATTTTAAAATTAAGCTGAAATCAAAAGATGTTACCTGGCTTGAAAACCTGGCATATGCCAATGCCATGATCGTACCCAAGCATATCCTTGAAGAAGAATTCAATGCCGGAGGAAATGCTGTAAGCAAGGGCGGCGATTTTTCCAGAAACCCGGTAGGTTCCGGGCCGTATAAGTTTGTGGAATGGAAAACAAATGAATACATCAAGCTGGAGGCATATGACGATTACTACCGGGGTGCTCCGGCAATTAAAGAAATCATTTTTAAAGTGGCAGGCGATAGCAATTCCCTGCTGGCGCAGTTTGCCGGCGGAGAAATAGACATATATGACAGGGCCGAGGCCAACCAGTATGGAGAGTTGTTGCAGCTAAAGGAAGAAAAGGATATAGAAGTGTATAAATATCCAAGCTATGTCTACCTGCATGCCGATTTCAATTTGCGCAATCCCATTTTCCAGGACAAGAAGGTGCGCCAGGCTCTTAACTATGCTTTCCCGAAAGATAGTTTCATAGAAAATGTTTTGGGCGGTGTCGGCATCGCCGCCCATACCTATATACCGCCTTGGAGCTGGGCTTATAATCCTGACGTAAAAAAATATGATTATAATCCGGATCTGGCTTCCGAGCTTTTGGATGAAGCCGGGTGGCTCAGGGGCGAGGACGGTGTGCGCGTCAAGGACGGAGTAAGACTGGAGTTTACCATAAACACCAATACGGGAGACAGCATCAGGGAAAAATTTGAGGTAATAGCAAAACAGGAATGGGAAAAAATCGGGACAAAGGTTAATATCCAAAACTATGAACCGGGCACCTTAGTTGGAGATATCCTGCAAAACGTAAAATTTGATATAATTGTTTTCGCCTGGAAATCCGGTTTTGATCCCAATGCGGAGAATCTCTGGCATTCACAGCAGCGGCCCGACTTATTCGGCACCGGACAGAATTACATCGGATTTGCGGATCAACGGGTTGACGAATTGCTGGAAGCCGGTTTGCAGGAGCAAGCAAGAGAAAAAAGGATTTCTATATACCGGGAGATTCAGCAAATTCTTTCCGAAGAAGCACCTTGTATATTCGTTTATTTCTACAACGATCTCACTGCCGTTCCTTCCGGCCTGAAAAACTTTAAACCAAATCCGACACAGGCCAATAATACCTGGAATATCTGGGAGTGGGAACTGGAAAGTTAAGCGGCAAAGCGGTGGGCGGCTGTTTGTCCTCCGCTTTTTCTTTAGGAGGATAAGGAAGATGAAGAAAAAGTGGCTAATCCGGCTGGTATTCTCGGTGCTTACTTTGCTGATTGTTTCGATATTGTCATTTATGATAATTGAATTTGCCCCGGGCAGCCCCATTTCCCGCTACGCGGACAACCCGAAAATCACAAGTGCAGACCGGGAAAGAATTATCCGGCATTTGGGACTTGATAAACCTACCTCTGTCCGCTACTTTATCTGGCTGAAAAATGTGCTCCGGGGAGACTTTGGGCTGTCATATATGACCGGAAGGCCGGTACTGACGGAAATACTGGCAAGACTGCCGGCCACGTTAAAATTAATGCTTTTTTCTTTTTTCATTTCGGTCGCCTTTGCCATACCCATTGGGATTTATGCGGCAATGCGCCGCAACAGTTTGCCGGATGTCCTGATTAGTTTTATTTCCTATCTCGGGATATCCCTGCCTTCCTTCTGGCTTGGTCTTTTGCTAATCTATATCTTTGCCGTTAAGCTGCAACTGCTGCCGGCGGGCGGGCAATTAACCCCCTGGTTTGATTCCTCCGCGTTCCCGCTGCCTGTACGTCCGGCGGCTGTTTTCTGGGAGCATTTACGCCACCTGCTGCTGCCTGCAGCAACATTAAGCTTTGGCAACATTGCCCGCTGGTGCCAGTACCTGCGTTCATCGCTCTTGGAGACCATAAATGAAAACTATATTCGTACTGCCAGGGCAAAAGGTCTGAACAGCCGGACGGTTGTTTATAAACACGCTTTAAGAAATGCCATAACTCCGCTGATCACTGTAATCGGCCTGAACATGCCGGCTTTTTTTGCCGGCGCCGTTATTACCGAACAGATTTTTTCCTGGCCGGGTATGGGGCAGTTGTTTATCACAGCAGTGTTTGCCAGGGATTATCAGGTTATTATGGGAATTACAATCATCACGGCTGCTATGGTTTTGCTGGGAAATTTCCTCTCGGACATCCTGTATGCTGTTTTCGACCCCAGGGTTGAATACAGGGGCTAAAAGGAGTGCAAAATGAGAATTCTAACCCGCAACAAGCTTGCTTTTACGGCTGCCATAGTACTGTTACTAATCATAGGAGCGGCTGTTTTTTCTCCGCTAATCGCAACTCATGACCCGCAGTTGATTACCCTGAAGCCCGATAAAATCTGCCGGCCGCCGTCGGCAGAACACTATTTCGGCACGGACGACCTGGGGCGGGATATCTGGAGCCGCATTGTCTACGGTTCCCGTACCTCGCTTGTAGTTGCCTTTGTGGCCATGTTTACGGCAGTTTTGCTGGGGACGGCCTGCGGCACTGTCGCCGGCTATTTTGGCGGCATTATAGATGTGATATTAATGCGCCTTGTTGATATTTTCCTTTCCCTGCCAACTGTTTTTTTCCTGATCATAATCGCAGCCATTTTTAAACCCGGCAGCCTGGGTATTGCAATTCTGCTGGGTCTAACCGGCTGGATGGGCATTGCCCGGATGGTGAGAGGCCAGGTTTTAAGCTTGAAAGAAAGGGAGTTTGTTGAAGCGGCCCGGGCTCTCGGTTATTCTGACCGGCGTATTATTTTTGCCCATTTGCTGCCCAATGTGGCCGGTCAGATCATAGTGCATGCCAATTTAGCCGTAGCCGGTGCCATTTTGACTGAATCTGCAGTCAGCTTCCTGGGCTTGGGAGTACAGCCGCCACAGTTCAGCTGGGGGACAATGTTGTATGCAGCCCAGGATTTTGTGCTGCTGAAAAACGCCCCCTGGACGGCCATATTCCCGGGGCTTGCCATTTTTGTCACTGTATTATGCTTGAACTATATCGGGGGTGCCCTGCGTGATGCCTGGGACCCCAAAGTAAAGAACAGCGGGGAAAGTGCCGGCTTCTAGTTAAGCAGAGGTGGAATAATGCCGGAAATTTTGCTTAATGTAAAAAATTTGCGAACGGTGTTTCTGACATCAAACAGCCGGATCACGGCTGTGGACGGGATTGACATAACCATCGGCAAAGGTGAAATTGTGGGCCTGTTGGGCGAATCGGGCTGCGGCAAAACTGCAGTCGCCCTCAGCCTGATGAAGCTGATTACACCTGATGAAGGTGCAATCAGTGCCGACAGCATGCAGTTTAAGGGCAGGGAATTGCTCTTGTGCAGTGAAGAAGAAATGTGCCGCATCCGCGGCAAGGAAATGGCTATTATTTTTCAGGAGCCCATGGCTTATCTTAATCCCGCCTTTACCGTGGGGGAGCAGATAGCGGAAGCGATACTGGTTCACTCCCCGATGAAGAAAAAGGAAGCTTGGGAAAAGGCAGTGGATTTGCTAAAACTTGTGCAAATTCCCGGAGCTGTAAATTGCGCCGCCGCCTTCCCGCACCAGTTGAGCGGAGGGATGCAACAGCGGGTTCTTATTGCCATGGCTTTGGCCTGCTCACCGGAGCTGCTTATTGCCGATGAGCCAACCACCGCTTTGGATGTTACCGTTCAGGCTCGGATTATGGAATTGTTTCGCCGTTTGCAGCAGGAGAGGGGCATGTCTGTTTTGCTGATTACACATGATCTGGCACTGGTTGCCGGTATTGCTTCGCAGGTTTATGTAATGTTTGCCGGCATGATCATGGAAAAAGCAAATACCAGGGAAATTTTGAGCGAGCCGCTGCACCCGTATACCCGTGAGCTATTGTTATCCCTTTGCTATCTGGAAAAACAGGAGCAGCGTCCGGAGAATTTAAAGTCTGTAAAAAACATCTCAGGCATACAGCCGGGCTGCCGTTTTCACCGGCGCTGTTCCGGGGCGATGACTATTTGCAGCAAGACCGTACCGCCTCTCGTGGATTTTGGCAGGAGAAGCGTCCGCTGTTGGCTGTACGGAAAAGGGGTGGGATAATGCCGCAACTGGAGGTCAGGGATTTAAAAAAATATTTTTACCGGCCCAAAAGAGGCGGCGGTACAGGCATTGTCCGGGCAGTGGACGGGGTTGCCTTCGCACTGCCGAGGGGGGAAACACTGGGTCTTGTCGGTGAATCCGGCTGCGGGAAGTCCACCCTTGCCAGGCTGATACTGCGCATTCTTGTGCCAGATGCCGGCGATATTATTTACAACGGTGAAAACATCGGCAGGCTGTCCGGAAAGGAACTCTTGCCACTGCGACGCAGGATGCAGATTGTTTTCCAGAACCCTTTCGGCTCCCTGAACCCGCAAATGACGGTGGGCAGAGCCTTAAGTGAACCGCTGCGGGTCCACTGCCTGGCAAAGAGCACAAAAGAAATAAGGCAAAAGACAGAGGAGCTGCTTGTGCTGGTTGGGTTGGACAAGAGTTTTCTTGAGCGCTATCCCCATGAATTAAGCGGCGGGCAGCGGCAGCGTATTGCTCTGGCGAGGGCTTTGGCCCTGCAGCCGGAATTCATTGTCTGCGACGAACCGGTTTCCGCCCTGGATGTTACAAGTCAGGCGCAAATTATTGCTTTGCTGGAAAGGCTGCGCGAAAAGTTGGGTCTGACTATGATTTTTATTGCTCATGACTTAAGGCTGGTCAAAAATATTGCCGACCGGGTTGCCGTAATGTATTGCGGCAGAATAGTCGAACTGGCAGACAAAAAGACAGTTTTTACTTCGCCTGCCCATCCTTATACCCGCTTGCTGCTTGCTGCACTGCCCGGTATTTTTAAAGAAAAGAAAAAAGACAGTGCATTCTTCGCGGATGTTCGAGCAGCTTTTGCGGCACAGGGCGGCGGCTGTTCTTATCTGCCGCGCTGTCCCCATGCCGAAAAACGCTGCGGGCTGGAACAGCCTCTATTAATAAATGTCTCAACAGGCCATCTTGTAGCATGCCACCTGAGGTGAATTTTTCTCAGCCGAAATTCTTGTGTCACCCCGTCTTGTGTGGTATGTTATATGGTAAAAACATACTTGTTTACGCCAATAACCAGGAAAGGGAGTTTTGTGGATTGGTCAATAAAAATGAGGAATCAGGCAGCAGGGTAATAATCAGTGTACTGGGACAGGACCGTGTCGGGATCATTGCCGGGGTATCGCAGATTCTTTCCGAGCACAACATTAATATTCTCGATATCAGCCAGACAATCATGCAGGGTATCTTTACCATGATTATGATTATTGATATGGAAAAAAGCAGCATCGACTTTGCCCGGCTGAAAGGACTGCTGCAGCAAAAGGGTGAGGAAATGGGGCTGCGGATTGATGCCCAGCACGAAAAAGTTTTTCGCTATATGCACCGTATTTAATGTGCTAAGGGAGAAGATTTTATGTTCACAATACAGGAGATTATTGAAACAATAAAAATGGTTCAGGAGGAAAATCTGGATATCCGCACCATTACCATGGGAATCAGCCTCCTGGAATGCGCCCATGAAAACAATAAAATTGCTTGTACAAAAATCTATGATAAAATAACGCGTCTCGCCAGCCGTCTTGTGCCTGTGGGGGAAGAACTGGAACGTGAGTTCGGCATCCCCATTGTGAACAAGCGCATCTCAGTGACGCCGGTTTCGCTCATCGCCGGGGCGTCTTCCCTCGAAGACTACCTGCCTTATGCCCTGACCATGGAAAGAGCGGCTGAAGAAGTCGGCGTCAATTTTATCGGCGGATTTTCCGCACTGGTGCATAAAGGCTATACTGAAGGCGACCGGCGGCTTATCAATTCCATACCGCAGGCTTTGGCGGAAACAGAAAGAGTTTGCGCTTCCGTCAACGTAGCAACTACAAAAACGGGAATAAACATGGATGCGGTTTTTCACATGGGACGGGTAATCAAGGAAACTGCAGAACTCACTGCGGATCGGGACGGTTTGGGCTGCGCAAAACTGGTTGTATTCGCCAATGTTCCGGAAGACAACCCCTTTATGGCAGGAGCGTTTCATGGAGTCGGCGAGCCGGAGTGTGTTATTAATACCGGGGTAAGCGGCCCCGGTGTGGTAAAAAAGGCCGTGGAAAGAGTGGGGGACGGAGATTTCGGCTTGCTGGCCGAGACGATCAAGAAAACGGCCTTTAAGATTACAAGAATGGGTGAATTGGTTGGTAGGGAAGCCGCCAGGCGCCTGAATGTTCCCTTTGGCATAGTTGATATATCCCTGGCTCCGACACCGGCTGTCGGCGACAGTGTGGCGGAAATTCTGGAAGCCATGGGACTGGAGCGCTGTGGTTCCCACGGAACGACCGCTGCATTGGCTTTGCTGAATGATGCGGTGAAAAAGGGAGGGGCGATGGCGTCATCGTACGTCGGCGGACTATCGGGGGCATTTATCCCGGTAAGCGAAGATGAAGGCATGATACGAGCTGCCAGTGAAGGCGCTTTGTCTCTGGAAAAGCTGGAGGCGATGACCAGTGTTTGTTCGGTCGGCCTGGATATGATAGCCGTGCCGGGAGATACGCCTGTGGAAACCATTGCCGCCATTATTGCCGATGAAGCGGCCATTGGTGTTGTCAACCAGAAGACGACGGCAGTGAGAATCATTCCCGCTTTTGGGAAAACCGTTGGTGATTATGTCGAATTTGGCGGCTTGCTGGGAAGGGCACCGGTTATGGCCGTCAATAAATTTTCAGCCGAAGATTTCATTAAGCGCGGCGGGCGAATCCCGGCGCCTGTTAACAGCCTCGGCAACTAACCGCTGTAAGCCGGGATAAAATTGTTTCCAAGGAGGGAATCTACAAGAATTGTCGAATTAGTTTAACCAAGCTTTAACATATTAAGGAAGTGGCAGCATGCGAAGTAAAACAATAGCAATTAAGATAAAAGTTGCCATATTGTCCGCGTTATTCGCTTTTATATACTTAATTATTTTTGATTTTTTACTTGCTGCGCTTTTCCAAGACGCTGCCTGGCTGGTGTACTGGCAAAGCCAAAAAAAGTGGCTTTTGATCCCGCTTGCGGGATTGCTGGCTTACCTGCTTGTCAGCCTGGCAATCAAGGAAAACATAAAAAATGAGCGTATTCTACTGGCGGCAAATGAGAAGCTGGCAGCAATAATTGCCGCTTCCCCGCTTGCTATTTTGACACTGGATGCGGATAACAGGATACTGTCCTGGAACACGGCGGCAGAAAATATGTTCGGCTGGACGGAAAAAGAAGTCCTGGGGTGCCTGAACCCTACTGTTGCCAAGAATAAGCAGCTGGAATTTTTGCATTACCTTAAACAGACAGTAACGACAAACACAAATAAGTCTATGGAAACAACCCTTATAAAAAAAGACGGGACGGAAATGGATGCGGCTGTCTCCCTGGCCCCCTTCAGCAGCAAGGGAAAGGTAAACAGTATTGTTGCCTTAATCTCGGATATCTCTGAACAGAAAAAGCGCGAGAAACAATTGGAATATCTAAGTTTGCACGATGCTTTGACGGGTATCTGCAATCGCGCTTACTTTGAACGGGAAATGAAACGCCTGGAAAAAGGACGGCATAAAAATATCGGAATGATTATCTGCGACCTTGACGGGCTGAAGTTATATAATGACAGTATGGGACACAGTGTCGGCGATATTCTTTTGAAAGCGGCCGCGCAAGCAATAAAGTCCTGCTTTCGTGAGAGTGACGTGGTTGCACGCATTGGGGGCGATGAGTTTGCCGTGCTTTTACCGGGTGCTGACCTGGATACGGTAAAGGAATCCTGTGAGCGGATACAAAGAGCGCTTAATGAGTACAATAAAACACATAAAGAGCATTATTTAAGCGTATCTATCGGCTACGCCGCCGCAGAGGGAGAACAGATAAATATGGCTGAACTTTTCAAGGAAGCCGATAATAATATGTATAAGGAAAAAATGCGGCGCGGCGAAGCTGTCCGGGAGGTATCAATGCAAATATTGCTGCGGGCGCTGGCAGTGCGTGACTATGTTTCCGGGGATCATTACAAGCGGATTGAGGAATTGGCAGCAGCTCTGGCAAACAGAAAGGGGCTGAAAAACAACCACCTGGACGATATCCGCTTACTTGCGAAATTCCGAGACCTTGGCAAAATCGCAATTCCGGAATCAATCTTATTTAAAAAGGAACCGTTAACGAAGCAGGAAAGGGAACAGATCAGAAGACACCCGGAAATCGGCAAGCGTATTGCCCAGACAGTACCGGATCTGGTACACCTGGCAGACTGGATATTAAAGCATCATGAATGGTGGAATGGCGGCGGTTACCCTCTGGGGCTGAAAGGACGGGATATCCCGCTGGAATGCCGGATACTGGCTGTGGTTGATGCCTATGATGCCCTGACAAACGACCGCCCGTACCGCCAGGCAAAAAGCCCGGAGGAGGCGCTGGCGGAACTGAAAAAAAACGCCGGCACCCAGTTCGACCCGGAACTGGTAGATATATTTTCGGAAATGATTATGGAAGAAAAACATCATCAACAGCAATCGGATATCGGTAATTTCCCTGTGAATAGCTAAATCTGAATGTAATAGTAAGAAAAAGCAAAAAAACAGCGTATAATTCCTGTTTTTATTGTTTTACGCTTCTATCTCCCGGGGGGAAGGCAAAAAAAATGCAAAATACATTGACTTTTGCCGTGAATTTGTTAAAATTTAATTTGGTGTTTTAGACAGTATTACTGTCACTAAAATAAAAAACAAAAAAGGAGGCTTCAGAAATGAGTGCTTTAGGTCGTCATGTTCTGGCTGAATTTTATGGCTGCTCTGCTGAAATCTTGAATGATATGCAGAAGATTGAACGTACGATGGTCGATGCAGCCCTGGAAGCCGGCTCCGAAATACGTGAAGTGGCTTTTCACAAATTCAGCCCCCAGGGTGTGAGTGGGGTAATTGTTATTTCTGAATCGCATTTGACCATTCACACGTGGCCCGAGCTGGGTTATGCCGCAGTTGATGTGTTTACCTGCGGGACAAAAGTTGATCCCTGGGTGTCCTGTAATTATCTTAAGGAACATCTTGCTGCAGAACGATTGACGGCTCAGGAAATTGCACGAGGAATTTTTGATGATGAAGCCTCTGTAAAGGCAGCAAATTTCTAGCCGAAGGGAGGAAGCAGCTTGCATGCTCCAAACTGGAAGTGGTTTATTGAGTACACCCATCCCTCTCAGGCGCATATGTACGGCATTGAGCGATATGTGTACGGCGGCAGAACAAAATATCAGTATGTCGAGATTTTTGATACGGAATTCTACGGGCGGTGTTTAGTTCTTGACGGTAAAATACAATCTGCCGAGTATGATGAATATATTTATCATGAAATATTAGTACATCCTGCTCTGCTTTTGCATCCTGATCCTGCCAAAATTTTGGTTGTTGGAGGTGGGGAAGGGGCTGTACTGCGTGAAATACTGCGGCACCCGAGCGTAGAACAGATTACCATGGTTGACATTGACCGGGAAGTTGTGGAACTGTGCAAAAAATATCTCGGCAATTGGCACCAGGGTGCATTTGACAATCCAAAAGTCGAGCTCTTGCACATGGATGCCCGCAAATACCTGGAAAACAGCAAAGATGTTTACGATATTATTGTCGTGGATTTAACGGAACCTTTGGATGACGGGCCGTCTTATCTCCTATTTACCAAGGAGTTCTACAATATTGCCTCGGAACGCCTGGCTGAGAACGGGATAATTGTTATGCAGGCCGGCTCATTTAACCCGCACTTTATAGAGTGCCATGCGGCTATTTGCAACACTCTGGCCACAACTTTTGCCATTAATCGTTCCTTTTATGCTTTTATTCCATCCTACGACACAAGCTGGGGGTTTGCCATTGCCTCCCACAAACTGGATCCCGTTAAACTCTCCGCCGATGAAGTGGATAAGCGCTTGGCGGAAAGGGGAATAAAAGAACTTAAATTCTATGACGGGGAGACGCACCTGGCTGTGTTTTCCATTCCCAAAGATATCAGGGAGGCCAAGGAAAGAGAAAAACGCATCATTACCGATAACAATCCTTTGATTACGTACTGACAGGAGTGAAAGTTGTGGAAAGAACTTTTGTAATGGTTAAGCCGGATGGCGTGCAACGCAATTTGGTCGGTGAAATAATCGGCCGTTTTGAGCGCAAGGGCTTTAAGCTTGTCGGGATGAAGTTGATGCGGATAACACCCGATTTGGCCGCACAGCATTATGCGGAGCACCGGGAGAAGCCTTTTTATAATGACTTAATTAGTTTTATTACTTCCGGTCCCGTTGTAGCCATGGTCTGGGAAGGGTTAAACGCAGTTTCCATGATCCGGGAGATGATGGGGAAAACCAACCCGGCTGAAGCCGCTCCCGGCACCATACGCGGTGATTTCGCCATTAATCTGACCAAAAATGTTATCCATGGTTCAGATTCCTTGGCAAGCGCTAAAAGAGAGATCGGACTTTTCTTTACCGATAAGGAACTCATAGATTACCAAAAGGCCGAAGAACACTGGATTAGTGGGAAATAAAAAAGTGCTGCAGACGCAGCGCTTTTTTATTTCCTCTAAGATAGGCAGCAGCGGGAAGATGAAAAATACTGTAGTATTGAAAAAGCTAACCGGCAAGTTCTTTTGTTCTGCGGAGGCTTTTTTCACGGCGCGTGAGAAGTTCCGGCATCCTTTGCATGTACATGCGGACATCTTTAGGAGTGGCAATATTGGTCAGTGTCAGGTCAGGATTGATGATTTTGCTTGTGGCTCCGCCGCCCAGCCCTAAAATATGATGGCGCTCTTCAATCATAACTATATTGTAGAGACACTCCCTGCCCGGTTGGGCAAAGCCTATGTTTTCCAGCCCGGCTAAAATATTGCGCTGGCGGTAGAGATAATATGGTTCATAATGATGCTGTTTTAGCAATTTTAATGCCGTTTTGTGCATTTTGGCAGCTTCCTCCGCAGGAGGGAGAGAGTATTTTTCAGGTTCCCGGCGGTAGCGCGACGCCCTTTTGGGCGAAAAGACATGCAGTGTAATATTTTCCGGTGCCAAGGCCAGAACTTTTTGCATGGACTCGGAAAACAAAGCGGTATTCTCACCCGGCAGTCCGATAATCAGGTCCATATTCAGCGTTCGGATGCCGTATCTGCGGACAAGAGAAACAGCTTCCTCTATATCGTCCACCGTGTGGCAGCGGCCTATGGCCTGCAGTGTTTGGTCGTGCATGGACTGCGGGTTGACGCTGATGCGGTCAACACCCAGATTGCTTAAAAGAGAAATTTGCTCCACGGTAATTGTGTCCGGACGGCCTGCTTCAACGGTAAATTCACGCCAACTTCCCGGAAAAGCCTCCTTTAAAGCGGTTATGATCCTTTCCAGTTCTCCCGGGAGCAGGCATGTAGGCGTCCCGCCGCCCAGGTAGACTGTATAAGGTTTCATTCCCAGGCTTTCGGTTAAAAGGCCCGTCGCATGAATTTCCTGCAGCAGTGTTTCCACAAAAGGAGTGCGCAGCTTGCCCAGTTCGGCAAGGGAATGGGAGGGGAAGGAGCAGTAAAAGCAGCGGGTAGGGCAAAAGGGGATGCCCACATAGATGCTGAAAAGCTGCGGATTTGAACTTTCTTCCAGAACCGGCTTTTCCCGCAGGCAGATCTGCCAGAGGAGGGCAAACTTTTCTTCCTGAAGGCCGAATTCCCGCTGCATGAATTCCAGGGCCTCGTTCCGGCTGAATCCCCGGTCTATTAGCCTGTGTATTTGTTTGCTTGGTCTTACTCCGACAAGCACTCCCCATGGTTTTGGCTGCACTTGCGAACACCTCATCAATATTATACACTATTCGGCTGCTCTCAAAAGGCAAAAAAACCCCAAATACCGGAATCCGGCAAAGAAGCTATGAGCCCGCTTTTTGCCGACTGCATTACTAAGGCTGCATAAAAAATAAATCCAGGGCAGTAAAACCCTGGAACCTGTTTTTAATGGTGCGAGAGGAGGGATTTGAACCCTCACAGGCCTAATGCCCACTAGATCCTGAATCTAGCGTGTCTGCCGTTCCACCACTCTCGCTTGAAATGGTGAGCCATCCGCGACTCGGACGCGGGACACCCTGATTAAAAGTCAGGTGCTCTACCAACTGAGCTAATGGCTCCCTATTTGAAAGGCGGATATTT
>DGEC01000077.1:7741-8944 GCA_002385745.1 Firmicutes bacterium UBA3936 | reverse complement strand
GGGTAGGTATTCCGAGAAATACCCACCCCAACTATTGACATAGAGCCAAAATAAAAGACTAGTTTATAACTAGTCTTAGTTAGTCTTAGTGGAGCGGAAGACGAGATTCGAACTCGCGGCCCTCGCCTTGGCAAGGCGATGCTCTACCACTGAGCTACTTCCGCATGGTGCCGAGACCCAGAATTGAACTGGGGACACGCGGATTTTCAGTCCGCTGCTCTACCTACTGAGCTATCTCGGCATGATGGCGGAGCTGACGGGATTCGAACCCGCGATCTCCTGCGTGACAGGCAGGCATGTTAGGCCTCTACACTACAGCTCCACCCTATGACACCTATATAGTATACACAAGGAAAGCCAAAAAGTCAACTGACAGGATAAAGGAAAATTATTGCTGGTGGTATTTTTCGTCTTCTTGCGAATAATAAATCAGGCTTTGCAGTTCAATGGTTAAATCGGTGTTATGAACGTAAACATATTCCGGCACGTGAAGTTTTGTGGGAGCAAAATTCAAAATGGCAGTTATGCCGTTTTCAACAAGCAGGTCAACTACTTTTTGGGCCTCATCAGCCGGCACGGTTAGTATTGCCACTTTGACTTTTTGCCCGGAAACAACCTCCGGCAGCTTTTCCAGAGGATAAACCTCAAGGCCCTCTATGTCGGAATGCAGTTTTGCCGGATCGTTATCAAAGGCTGCCACCACTTCCACATACGGGTTCTGGTAAACATTATAGCGCGTAAGAGCATGCCCAAGATGCCCAAAGCCTACGACAATAATTTTTGTCTGCTTGTCAAGGCCGATGATACGCAATATTTTCTCCCTGAGATAACCGGTATTATACCCGGTGCCGCGAGTACCGAATGCACCGAAATAAGCCAGGTCCTTGCGTATCTGTTCTGCGGTGAAGCCTGTTTCATCGCTCAGGACCCGTGAAGAAATAATATCAACATCGCGGCGGAGTAAATTGTCGAGAATTCGCAGATAAACCGGCAGGCGCTTGACAACAGTTTTGGGTGTTTTGCGGCGAGACAATTCTTTCATCCCTCCCTCTGCATATTTCCCGTTGCAAGAAAATACCACACACCATAAGCAAAATTCTTCCATTTACATGGATAAGCAGCCAATAACGGCCCTTTACATATATTTTAGCAATAGATTTAAATATTTCTTGTAATATATTCAAATATTTTTGCAATATATTC
>DGEC01000077.1:0-7559 GCA_002385745.1 Firmicutes bacterium UBA3936 | reverse complement strand
TTCCTGCCTGTTTACTGAATATTTTTGAAATTTTTACTCCTCTACCAGATTTTGAGCCTGTACCGTTCACCTGCGCATAACGGCAATGAGCAAGGGCGGGTTGTTAACCTGATTAATCATTCTATATTCCAGCACTGTGTATTCTTCCTGCGGCAGGGAGGTACAAAAACTGTGGACAGCCCGGTATTCCTCTATTCCTCCTGCATGTCCGGTATAAACAACAATAGTAATAATACCGTCCGTTTGCAGGTGACCGCAAGCAATCTGCAAAGCTGCTACCGTTGTTTCCGGCTTGGTCACCAGGCTGTGGTCGCCTCCCGGCAGATAGCCGAGATTAATCATGACTGCTTTTACCTTTCCCTGCGGCCATGCGACCGGTTCGGCATGGCTGCCCTGCACCAGGGTAACATGATCAAGCAGGCCGGCAGACTGCAATTTCTCCTGGGTGGCAACAATGGCCTCGGGCTGAATATCAATGGCAAAAACCTTTCCCTTCTCCCCTACCAGACGGGCCAGAAACAATGTGTCATTGCCTCGGCCACAGGTGGCATCCACTGCCATATCTCCTGGCTTGAGTGTTGCGGCAACCAGTTCATGGGCAAAGATAAGCGGCTTTTTCATACAACTCAGACTCCCCGGGCGGACTGCCCTCCGGCAGTCTTTTTTGCTTTTTCCTTTTCACTGACATACAAATTGCCGTCAGTGTCGAGACTGGCATATAGTACATCCTCAATTTTTGCCACGCCTGCTTTTTTTATTTCAGTCTGCAGCCAGTTCTCATCCCGCTGCAAGCTGTGCAAATTATTATAGTGTATACGCCCGTCAAAAATCAAGGGCGTCGGCATGCCCTCATATTTATCCGGCAACCCCAGGTCTTCCGGAGTAACAGGTCTTTTGCCGCTTTTCAGCAGGACACTGAGTTCTCCCGATGTTTCCAGTATGGCATACTGTACATCTGCAATATTGGCAACATTTTTTTCCCGCAGTTGCCCCAGAAGGTCCGAGAGATTATAGCGCAGCTTGCGCAATTCTTTTTCATTTATTTTCCCGTCAATAATAATCAGGCTTGGTGTGCCGTCAACAATGCCGCGGATTGTGTGGCTTTTCAGGCTTAGATAGGAAAATGCCACTTCCAGAAAAACCAGAGTAAAGATCGGTACCAGCCCTTCATGGAGGGGCAGATTTATATCTTCCATAGACATTGCCGCCAGTTCGGCAATCATAATTGCCACTACCAGGTCAAAGGCTGACAACTGTCCCACTTCACGCTTCCCCATGATGCGTATGGCGACAAGAACCGCCAGGTAAAGAACAATAGTCCGGTAAAAAAGTGTCAGTTCCAATAAAGCTCACTCCTGCAACAATACTGTCTATAGCTTTACCGGGAGTGAATGCTTTATGCCGGGATACGGCGGCTGTTTTCTCCTCGTGACTGCCGCAGGCTATTTGCGCAGTTTCTCAAGCAAATCCTGAAAAGCCTGCGGCGGCTCGCTAAAGAATTCCATATACTTGTTGCTTGTCGGATGGACAAAACCCAGCAAACGGGCATGCAAGGCCTGTCCCTTAAGAAAATGCTTCTCGCGCTTGCCCCCATAAACCGGATCGCCGACAACAGGATGGCCGATTGCCGCCAGATGAACCCTGATTTGGTGGGTCCGCCCCGTTTCCAGCCGCAGGGCTACATATGTGTAACCTTTAAGCAGCTCCAAAACAGTAAAATGGGTAACGGCGCGCCTTCCCCTGCCGGCGGGTACAACGGCCATTTTTTTCCGTTCACTGGAATGCCTGGCAATGGCGGCGTCAATGGTTCCCCGGGCGGTGGACATTTCACCGTGAACTATGGCGACGTATTCCCGGGTGACACTGTGCTTTTTAAACTGTTCAGCCAGGGAAAGATGGGCCCGGTCGTTTTTGGCAACAACCAGGAGGCCTGATGTATCTTTATCAAGGCGATGGACAATCCCGGGACGTGTACGGCCGCCGATACCGGACAAATCACGGCAGTGGTGCAAAAGGGCATTAACCAGTGTACCCCCGGCATGTCCCGCTGCCGGGTGAACTACCAGCCCCTGGGGCTTGTTTACCACTAAAAGCTCTTTATCCTCATATAGAATATCCAGTTCTATTTCTTCCGGCAGTACATCCGACGGTTCGGGCGCTGGTACGGACACCTCAAGCTGCGCCCCTGCAGGCACACGGAAATTGGCCTTCCGGGCAGTACCGTCCACGGTTATTAATCCCTCTTTGATCAACTTCTGCACACGTGTCCGTGTCAGTTCCGGAACGAGGCGGCTAACGGCAACATCCAGGCGGTTTCCGGCTATTGTTTTGTCAACGGTGTAGCTGGCTTTTTTCAACATCCTCGCCTCCCTGCCAGCCTGCGGGACACCAAAAAAGAAACAGCGGCAAGGGCAAGGCAGGCAATCTGTCCCCAGGTTAAAAAACCGGCAATTAAATCTGTTTCCCGGAAATATTCTATTGCAAAGCGGTAAAGGCAGTAGAGAAGAAGAAACTCAATGAAAAGCCGGCCGTCAAAAGTAATCTTTTCCCGCCGACTCTGCAGGATAAAAAAAATGACCACAGCCGCAAAGATTGCATAAATCTGGGTTGGGTGGCGCATGTGCGCATCACCGCCAAAGGCACAGGCGACAGCCCAGGAAACACTTGTCCGCCTGCCGTAGCAGCAGCCGTTCAACAGGCAGCCCACTCTGGCTATAGCGTAACCGATAGCAAGATAGGGAGCAAGCAAATCGGAGATTTTTCCGCCCGGCAGCCCGTGCCTGCGGGCATACAGGAGGCCTGCGGCAATTCCAAAGGCCAGACCGCCGAAAAAAGACATCCCGCCGCCTGAAAGGCGAAAAACAGCCAAAGGTTCCGCCCGGTAAACCGGCAGTCTGAACAGGACATAAAGCAGGCGGGAACCAACAATAACGGCAACAATCAACACTATAACCGTATCAGCCAGCTTATCTGCCGGCAATCCGGCTTTCCTGCCTGCGCGGAGAAAGGCAAAGGCACAGGCGGCAAAGGCCAAAGACAGCATAACACCGTAGCTGTAAACAGTAATACCGCCGATTTGAAACAAGACTGGATGCATCTGCCTTCCCTTCTTCCGGCAGCGCTTTTGGCAGCCGGAATGGTTGTCTATATTTTACCACAGGGGAAATGAGAGAACAACTAACCGGGAAGCTGGTCCCTGTACTCCCGGTTGGATATGCGGTCTGTGTCCTCTACGGCACCGATTGTCTCATCGCTTTCCGCGGCCGTCTCGCGTTCGAATACATGGGGCAGCTTATTGTACTGATCCACATCCTGCCAGGCATCTTCTCCGTCATAGCCGGTATAGTCTTTATCCCCCATATACGAACGGGCAAAAGGAGACTGCAGCAAAAGCTCCTCCACAGGCCGCGGGTAATCATGGGGAATGCCTTCAGCCTTTCCCTTGCAGGCCAGGCAAAACTCAGTATACGGGACTGCCGCCAGCCGCTCCGGAGGAATGGGCTTTCCACAGTTTTCACAGTAACCATAGCTGCCCCGTTCTATCTTTACCAGTGCTTCTTTTACTTTTTCCAGCAGCAGCCGGTTTTTCTCGTGCAGGGAAAGGTCCTTTGCCCGCTCATAATTTTCGCTGGCAATATCGGCGGGATGGTTGTCAATAAGGGAAAGCTCCTGTGTGGAGTCACGCAGGCTTTCCTGCCTTTCCAGGCCTTCCACATGCCGGGTTTGGGCAAGCAGCCTTTTTTTCAGCTTCTCAAGCTGCAGTTGATAATGTTTTGTATCCATGAGGCGCCTCCTACAAATGATTTTGAACAATTTGTACCAGTTCCGCTATATAGTCGCCGATTATCGGCAGGTTCAAAACAACAAGCCGCCTGAGGAAAGAAAGGACAATGGCGGCCACAATGGTTGCCCCGATGGCCACGCCCACGCCGCGCCCCACTCCTCCCAGAAAATTAAGCCAGAAAAAACGCAGGGGATTGTTCAGCAGCTGCATATACCCGGCAAGATTAAATTTTTCCATTTCCTGCAGGAGCTGCCCCATTTTCCGGTTAAGCTGCACATAAAGTTTGTTTCCCGGCTTTGACGGCCTCTCCAAAGCTATTACCTCCAAACAAACAACTTTTTACTGCGTTGTCAGAAGCCCGCCTGTATATTTTCTCTCAGAGCGGCCTGTTCTAAACAAAACACCAAATTACGGGATAAAAAAACGCCGGCACTTAAATTCCGGCGTTTGCTGCAAAAGCATTATATTTCCATCTCCCCGATTACTTCACTGCAGCGGGAGCACAGTCCGGGATGCAGAGCGTCACTGCCGACACTGGGACTGATTATCCAGCAGCGTTCACATTTTTGCCCCTTGGCGGGGGAAACGGAAACTGCAAGGCCCTTTTCCTCCTTCAGGCCGGCAGGGGCATCCCCCGGCTGGTGGAGAGTGCAGGCGGAAACGATAAACAGTTCCGCAAGGCGGTTTTTAAAGGGCAGCAGTGCCTCATAAGCGGCTTCATCAGGATATAAATCCAGTTCCGCAGTAAGTGAACCGCCAATCACTTTCTCCTTGCGCGCTTCTTCAAGACGGACGGTGATTACGTCGCGGTATTCCAGAAGAAGCTTCCAGTTTTGAGCCAGGGCTTCATCCATGTATTCCCGCCGCACCTGCGGCCAATCGGCCAGTTGAACGGATTCCACCTCTTTGACGGGAAGGTAGCTCCATGCTTCCTCGGCCGTAAAGGTAAGCACGGGAGCAACCAGCCTAATTAGCGTCAGCAGTATCTCGTACAGTGCCGTTTGCGCGCTGCGGCGCGCTTTCCCGGCGGCGGGCGTAGTATAGAGTCTGTCCTTAATAACGTCAAAGTAGAAATTTGACAATTCAATGACACAGAAGTTATGAATGGCATGAAAAACTACATGGAAGTCATATTCATCGTAGGCGCGGCTGACATGTTCCACCAGCACCTGCAGGCGATGCAGAATATAACGGTCAAGCTCATCCATAGCTTCATAGGCCAGCTCGTCAACATTAGGGTCAAAGTCATAGCAGTTGCCAAGCATATAACGGATTGTGTTGCGAATTTTGCGGTATACCTCGGTCAGCTGCTTGAGGATATCATGGGATACCCTGACGTCGCTTTTAAAATCGGCGGAAGATACCCATAGGCGCAAAATATCGGCTCCGTTTTGCCTGATAATCTGTTCCGGGGCAATTACATTCCCCAGGGATTTTGACATTTTTCTCCCTTCTCCGTCCACAATAAAGCCGTGGGACAGTACAGCCTTGTAAGGGGCACGCTTCCGTGTTGCTGCGGCCGTCAGGAGTGATGACTGGAACCAGCCGCGGTACTGGTCTGAACCTTCCAGATAAAGGTCTGCCGGGAAATGCAAATCCGGATGGGTTTCCAAAACTGCGGCATGAGTTGAGCCGGAATCAAACCAGACATCCATAATATCCGTTTCTTTAGTAAACTCGTCATGGCCGCATTCCGGGCAAACGGTACCTCGGGGAAGCAGTTCGCTTGCTTCCCGGATAAACCAGGCATCGGAACCCTCTTTGGCAAAGATGGCGGCCACTGACCGGATGGTATTGTCATTAATCAGTTCCTTGCCGCATTTTTTGCAGTAAAAAATGGGAATGGGCACACCCCAGACCCGCTGGCGGGAAATACACCAGTCCTGGCGGTCCGCTACCATATTGCGGATTCGCTCCTCACCCCAGGCAGGGATCCATGTTACCTGCTTGATAGCCTCCAAGGTCTCCTTGCGAAAACCCTTCACAGAAGCAAACCACTGTTTTGTCGCCCGGAAAATAATGGGCTTTTTGCAGCGCCAGCAGTGAGGAAAAGAATGCTCGATAAAGGACAGCTTCAGCAGGGCGGACGCCTCATCAAGGGCGCCTGTAACCTTTTTGTTCCCTTCATCGTAGTGCAGACCGGCAAACTGTCCCGCTTCTTCGGTGAAACAACCCCTGTGATCTATGGGTGAAAGGATTTCCAGCCCGTATTTCACCCCTACTTCATAGTCCTCCTGCCCGTGGCCCGGCGCCGTGTGAACGCAGCCGGTTCCGGCATCCAGCGTAACATGATCGCCCAAAACAACCGGCGACTGCCTATCATAAAGGGGATGCTTATACAGAACTCCTTCCAGGTCACGACCCCGGTATTTTTCCTTTAAAGTATAGGATGATACTTCCAAAACCTCCATGACTTCAGCCAGGAGTTCTTCAGCCAGAATCAAGTCGCCGTAATCCGGTGTGCCGACCCGCACATAGGAATATTCCGGATGCAGGCAGATGGCCAGGTTGGCGGGAATTGTCCAGGGTGTGGTGGTCCAGATGACAAACCAGGTATCGTGAATGTCAGTGATTATCCCTTTGCCGTCAATTACCGGAAAACGGACAAAAATGGACGGGGAACGACGGTTGTAGTATTCTATTTCGGCTTCAGCCAGTGCCGTTTCACATTGCGGGCACCAGTGCACGGATTTCAGACCCTTATAAATATAGCCTTTCTTTGCCATCTGGCCGAAAACTTCAATTTGTTTGGCCTCAAATTCCGGCTTCAATGTAATATATGGATTATACCAGTCGCCCCGCACCCCCAGCCGCATAAACTGCTGCCGCTGTACATCCAAATAATGCAGGGCAAATTCACGGCAATGGCGGCGCAGTTCCAGCGGAGTCACCTCACTGCGCTTAACTTTGCCCGATTTTAAGACCTGATGCTCAATGGGCAAACCGTGGGTATCCCAGCCCGGGACATAGGGAGAATCGTAGCCCTGCATGGTTTTATGCTTAATAATGATATCCTTTAATACCTTATTCATGGCAGTGCCCAGATGAATATCACCGTTGGCATAAGGGGGCCCGTCATGCAAAATAAACTTCTGACAGCCCCGGCGGCGAGCACGCGCCTTCCCGTAAATATCCTCTTCCTGCCATTTTTTAAGTATTTCCGGTTCCCGCTCGGGCAGTTTAGCCCGCATGGGGAAGTCTGTTTGCGGTAGATTCAGTGTTTGCGAATAATCCCTGTCTCCCATGTTTAATCCTCCATCCTCTAGCATCTTTAAAAAATGAACCCGTCCTGTTTGAGGACGGGTTATATTCCCGCGGTACCACCCCGCTAACCGCTAAACTGCGGTCACCTTTTCTTGTTGATAACGGCTGCAAAGCCGGCGCCGGCTACTCTAAATTCACCTGCAACTCCCGGGTGATTTTCATTAAAGGGGTCGCACCGGTTCGCAGCACTCCCGGTTCTCTGCAGCGCCTGCCTTTAACTACTCGTCCCGTTCACAGTCTTTTTGCTTATTGAATTATTGCCTATTATAATCAATTGGCCCGGTGCTGTCAAGAACCGCGCGTCAAAAGGATAGTGTCAAGACACTTTAGGTTTTAATGCGAACCTCACACCACTCAAACAACACTACGTTTATTTAGCTCTTTTAATGCAAACCGGGTATGGCTGCTTCCACCTCTGAAAAGCGGCACATTATTCCGATACTCTTTGCCTCTTAATCTTTTTTGCCGGATGCGTTTCATCTCTTCATGAACAAATTGTTTTAATTCGATG
>DGEC01000098.1 GCA_002385745.1 Firmicutes bacterium UBA3936 | reverse complement strand
CAACGGCAGTCATCGCCACAAGCATTGCCGCGGCGATGACAAGAGTAAATACTTTTTTCATTGTACTACCTCCTGTGTCATAATATATTTTGTCAAAATACCTGCAAAGGTATTGCCGGCAGCATAAGCACATAAAAAAAAGCCTGAAAAAGAATTTCAGCACTTCTTTGCTTTTTTATTATATTGTGGTTAGAAACAATCAACCTGATTTCCTGCCGCTAAATTATTAAATATTATTAAATATTTTAAACATCTGAAAAATGTGTCGAATTGTCGGGAAAAACTTGTTTTAATATTTACATCAATTTGCGCACAGAGGGTTCGCCGGCAAAATTCAGGGTGTTATAGATAAACAAAATCTCATTTAACCCGTTCTCAATGGCGTAATCTGACAGTTTGCCGCTGAAAAAACGCAAATCCACCACATGTATTTCCGCAAAATGATGTGTCAAAAAGGGAATCAGGCAGTTGGCATAGGAATCCTTGACAAGCAGCAGCCTGCGGCCGGAACCGTTTCGGGCATAAATTCGCAGCAGTCCATGATTGCCGTCCAGGAAAAAAGCGTATTTGTCATGTGTCTGCAAATGCCGGGGTTCATACAGGCTGTCCGCAGATTTTCCGGCATCAACATACTCGACCCTTAATTGCAGTTCCTCCGGCGGAGCATAATAAAAAATCTCGTCAGGCCGGACAAAGGGGCTGGTGCTTTTTGCCGCCAGTGTCCCGGAAAAATCGCTGCAGGCCTTCTTGAACCTTAAATCATCCCTTGCCAGCGGTTGAAACCCCATGGCAGCTCCCGTCTCCCGGTAGGCGTAATATGCCCCGGCAACTGTCCAGTGGTGATCCGTCCGGTAGTAAATATATTCGTCTTTGTGAGCGGTAAGGACTTTTTGGACATCAATAACACAAATGTCCGGATGAAGCTTTGCCCCGACGGCTGCAGGCAGGGTGAGGCGTCCCGGTTCGGCAAAGGACGGCAGCTTGTCCCTGTGCACATGCAGGGCCGAAGGTGCCGGTAAAAAGTAAATACCGGCGGCAAGGCTGCCGGCAAAATCATTGACTGCCTGCAAATTTGCCTGCAGCAGCGCCTCAACAGACCGGTCCTCCTTCTGCAGCAGGTAGCCTTCCCTGCCCAGATAGACGCCGTTGATCTCTTTTTTCCCAAGCAGCACTTCAGCGCCGCCCCTGAGTTTTACCCAGTATTCACGGAAAGGAAACTGGTCGGCCAGGTATCCCTCCCAGCCGGCTGCGAACTTTCCGGAAAGTAATTTTTTGAAGGACAAGTCCGGCCTTCCTGCAAGCGCCCTTTTTTCCGTACCGGAAAAAGCCCGTTCCGGCAACAGGATAAAAAGCAGCAAAAAGACTGCCAGAAAAATCACCAGCAGGGCTGTCAGAACTTTGTTAAACAGCTGCACCGTACCCCCCCCCTAAAAGCGGAAATACAGGAAAGGATTAAAAGAGGCATCGACAAGATAAGCCGTCGCCAGGACAAGTATGAAAAAACAGGCAAAAACAGCCGCCGTATAATACAGCCGGGGACGTTTTGCAGACAGTTTTTCTTCCAGGCTCCTTGCCTTTGGGAAAGCAAAAAAGACGCCCAAAAGCAAGAGGAAGGCATAACTTGTCAGGAGATAAAGGGCCTTTTGGTCCCAAAGACCGCCAAAGCCAAGCATGGCCTGCAGGTAGCGCCCGATCACGGAACTGTCTTCAAAAACAAAGAATACCCAGCCAAACAGGACAAGGAAAAGGGTAACCGTGTGCTGCAGCAGAGGCGGCAGCTTTTTTTGCCGGGCGGCAAGAAAGGTTTTTTCCAGCGCCAGCAGCGCGCCGTAATAAAGCCCCCACAGGGCAAAATTCCAGGCAGCCCCGTGCCAGAGGCCCGTCAGCAGCCAGACAACAAACATATTGCGTACAGTTTTCCACTTTCCCTTGCGGTTTCCGCCGAGGGGAATATAAACATATTCCCGGAACCAGCTACCAAGGGTCATGTGCCAGCGGCGCCAAAACTCCGTGATGCTGCGGGAAATATAGGGATAACTGAAGTTTTCAGGCAGTGTGAAGCCAAACATCTTGCCAAGCCCCACAGCCATATCCGAATAACCGGAAAAATCAAAATAAATCTGCAAAGCAAAGGCAACTATGCCGAGCCAGGCGGAAAGGGCGGTCAGTTCCGCCGCCGGGATATGCTGCACCTCCTGCCAGAGGAGCCCGATATTATTGGCAAGCAGCACCTTTTTCCCAAGGCCCTGCGCAAATCTCCTTACCCCGGAGCCAAAACTGGCGGTACTTTCCTGCCTGTCCACAAGCTGCGCCGCAATTTCCCGGTAGCGGACAATAGGTCCGGCAATTAGCTGAGGGAAAAAGGACACATAGGTGGCAAAATCAATAAAATTGCGCTGTACGGGGATCCGGTCCCGGTAAACATCAATGGTATAGGACATGGTCTGAAAAGTATAAAAAGAAATGCCTATGGGCAGCGGCAGGGAAAACTCCACGAGCTCAAGGCCGCAGATGCTATTCAGTACCCGCAGTAAAAAACCGGCATACTTAAAAAACCCAAGCAACCCAAGGTTAATAACCACGGAGGACAGCAAAAACAGCCGGGCCAGGTTTTTGCTGTCGCGAAAGCGGTTAATAAGCAGTCCGTGGACATAATCCACCAGGGTGGAAAACAGCATCAGCACTATATAAACCGGTTCGCCCCAGGCATAAAAAAAGAGGCTGGCCAAAAAAAGCACCGCGTTCCGGAAGCGGCGCGGGGCAAGATAATACAGGAGCAGCACCAGGGGCAAAAAGACAAAAATAAAATTGAGACTGCTGAAAACCATTAATCGCGCCCCTCCGCCAAAAGCCTGTCTGCCACTCTTTCCGCCTGCCCGTTATGGCCGGAAATACAGAGAATTATGTAGCGGCCGCTTTTTTTCAGGAACGGGTCATTCAGCTTTGGCATCTCAGCCGGCAGGTAATCGGCAAAACTTGCCTTTTGTTCGGCAATGCGCCTTAATACGGCTTCCTCTATTCTTTTTGCCGCCTGCAGATCGACGGCTGCAAAAACAGCTATTTCTTCAGCTGTTGCTCCGCTGCTCACATACACGGCAAAAGATTCCGCATCCCCCTCCCCAAGCAGATAAAGAGCCTGCACCATCTCCCCGTCAATCTTGGTCAATTCATCAGCAAAATCAACTTCCGCCAAAAGCTGTGCCGCGCATTCTTCAATGTCCAAAACAACTTCTGCATCCTGTTTTTGCCCGCAGCCGGCAAAAGCTGCAAATACAAGCAAAAACAGTGCCGCCGGCAGTAATACCCTGCGCATTAACTGTCCTCCTTTGTCTATTGCTGCGGAATATAGTGGGTAAAGAGATAATCACGCCACAGATCGCAGTATTTTTTCTTTAAGTGGATGCCATCCGTAGAAGCATCGGCAGGCAGGCAGCCGTCCGGCCCGGCAAGGTGCCCGGCCACATCGAGGAAATAAACCTTTTCCTCTTCGGCCAACTGCTGCAGCAGTTCATTGTATTCCCTGATATTTTCATTGTTGTAGATAGGATCATTTTTTGTTTTTTCTGCCGTAACGGGTATGATGGACTGGATATAAATCAGCGCGGCAGGTTCAATTTCCCGAATGGCCGCAAGCACATCCCGGTAAGCATCAATAAACAAGCTGCTGTAAACCCAGCCCAGTTCATTGATGCCCAGCATTATGTAAACCTTTCCAAAGACAGTTTGCCGCAGTGCATCCATGACGGCAATCTTCCCGCCGTCCTCACTATCGATAATCTCTTTTGTAAACAGTGTGTCCACCATTAAACCGGTAGCCGTGTAGTAAGCGGCGGAAGCCGGTCCGCTCAACGTCTGCAGACCGCGGGTTCTCGAATCACCGATAAAAACGGCATCCGCAAAATAATCCTCAGTCAGGGGAACATCCGCCGCCGGAACAGGTTTACTGTAATCGTAAGGATCTTTTTTCTCCCCCGCTGTCTCTTCCGGCAGCCTTGTTTCGTTATCCGGAGGCTCCGTCTCTTTTCCCGGGGGCGGCTGCCCCTTTGGCGGGGCGGTATGGTTTCCGGAGCGGGTAGTATCCACAGACAAAAAATACAAGGCTGCTGCAATGACAGCCAAGAGCAAAAATACGAGCACAGCCCGCCGCCGGAACAACCTTCCCGCCATAAATTTTCCCCTCCCCGCAGTCAAATCCTCTTGGTAAATTCCTCTTATTATATTGTAATACTTTTTTTTCGACAGTGAACAACAAAAAAATTAAAAATAATTAAGAAAATATAAAAAAAATAGCCGCAGCGGCTCAGGCCTTTATGCACCGGAAAAAGAGGGCTATAAATCCGGCGGAAAACCTCAGGGCAAAAGGAATAATCAGCGGGGCAACCGCAAGAAAGATGTCTTCATTATATTTTCCTGCAGCAAAATACTTTTCGTACCAGGCAATGGAAATATGGCTGCCATGGTCAATCCAGTCGTAAGGATTTTCGCTTGCAGCATGGTGGCAGTTTCCGTCTTTGTCATAGAAATCCCGCCGCCAATGATACAGGCCGCCTTTTTCCGCTGTAAAGGACCGCCAGTTGGCGGTAAGCCATTTTTCCAGTGCTGCATGCCCTTTAAGAGCAGTTACCCCGCTGTGGTGGGGGATAAAAATATCCTGCAGCAGGTGAAGAGCGCGGCCGAGCTGGAAAACAGCCTCCCCGCACTTTGCGTCTTGCCACAGGCTGAGAGCCCTGTCAAACAACTGTGCTGCAACAGCTGCGGAACTTCTGCCTGTAATGTAGCCGCGGTGTGTCCAGGGATGATGAAAATGCGACAGGGTACAGACATAATTGCGGGAGCAAGGCAGGTCGGCAGCCCGGGTGCCTGCGGCAAGCCGTTCTATATACCGCCTGCCGCTTGCCCCGTCGGTGGAATATAAAAAACTGACGATATCTTCCCTGCCGTCATTGGCAAGAATATTGGCTGCAGCCTCTGCCAGTTCCATGTGACTTGCTATCTGAAAGAAAGGCTTAAGCAGGTATCCAACCTTCATATTGCAGTTTATTCAGACAGGGCCAAAAAAGTGAAACTGAGATTGCCGTATCATAGAAAAAGTAACATTCTCAGCCGCCGGCAAATATGCTGTAAAAAAGAATGCGGAAGCGGAGGAAAGCTTATGCACCGGCAGCAGAACAATACTTCCGGCGGCCAGGGTACGGGAAGCGCCGCCCTGGACAAAATCCTGGCAGGCTTCGGCTTTGCCTATGAACCTGCCCAGAGTATTTTTTTCTCCATTCATAATGCCTGGCAGCGAAAGTACGGTTATTTTCCCTTGTATGATGAAATGCTGGCACCGCTCAGTATGATTGTCGACTGTGAACCGGTCTATTTTTCCTACGAGGGCAAAAGATGGCTGCTTGAGCTGTGGAAAGGCCAGTATGGGCTGGCAACAGGCTGTGAAATCGGCATCTACTACACCGGTAAGGAAGACATTGAGCTTCCCGGCCTCTACAGCGGCCCCTTTTTCCAGTCCGCAGATGATAGCAATCTTCTATTTATGTCCTGTGACCTGTATAAAACCGGCAAAAAACTTTTTTCCCGCCGGGACCGGCACTGGTGGCTGACGGGATTTATTCTCGGGGAATTTTCAGAACCGGAGGAGTTAAGCATGGCGGCGGCAATAACTCTAAAAGACAGGGCAATGCGCAAAGCCTTTACTGCCGGGCTGCAAAATGCCGGGTACAGCGAAGAGGAAGACTTCTTCACAGACGGTAACACCGTCCGGCTGCTTTTTTCCTCACCCCGGGCCCCCCAGCCGTCAACACGCACAGAAAAAATGCGGCGCATTATGCAGTGGAAAAACAAACTGCTTTGTGCTGCCTTTAACGAGGTTACAGGGGGCCTGTCTGGTATTGCCGCCAAGTTTGCCGCCTTAAAAGAGCAGTCGCCGGAGTTGTACCGGCAAAGCCTGCTAATCGGTAAAAACAAGCAATTATTTGAGCAGCTCAATATAGAGCCGGCAGCAAACTAAAATAAACACAGTATCAGGGACATGCCGCCTGCTTCTATTTTTTGCTATTTACTTCAGCACGCTAACGTGATAGTATAATAAAGCAAGATAAAACAAGCTAAAAGCAACGGGGGGTTGTACACAGATGAAAAAAATACTTAAAGTCCTGATACTCGTGGTTGTAATCAGCCTTATTTTTGTCGGCTGCTCCAAATCCGATTCCAACAACTCCGACGCCAACAACAACTCCAACAACAACAATATTAATGAAGAAGCGCCGGAAACACCCGAGAAACCCAAGACGCTCACAGTGGGCTTTGACCAGAACTTCCCGCCCATGGGTTTTGTCGGCGACGACGGGGAATTTACCGGCTTTGACCTTGATCTGGCGGCCGAAGTCTGCCGGCGCCTGGACATGGAACTGATCCTGCAGCCCATTGACTGGGGTTCCAAGGACATGGAGCTGAATTCCGGCAATATTGACTGCATCTGGAACGGCTTTACCATGAACGGCCGGGAAGAAGGCTACACCTGGACGGAGCCCTATATGGACAACGAACAGGTCATCGTGGTAAGGCCTGATTCCGGCATTGAGACCCTGGCGGATCTGGCGGGGAAAATAGTTTGCGTGCAAATTGACTCCAGCGCCGAAGCCGCCCTGGAAAAAGACAGGCCGGAACTGACGGCAACCTTTGCCGAACTGGTCAAAGTTGCCGATTACGATATAGCTTTGATGGACTTGGAAACAGGTGCAGTCGATGCCGTGGCCATGGATGAAATTGTGGCCAATTACCGGCTGGAAAAAGGCGATATCGATATGGTTATTCTGGAAGAAGGCATCGCCTCCGAGCAGTATGGTGTCGGCTTTAAGCTGGGCAATACGGATTTAAGGGACCTGATCCAGAGCGAACTGGAAAAAATGGCTGCAGACGGCACCATGGCTGAAATCTCGAAAAAATGGTTTGGCAAAGACATAACCACTCTCGGCAAAAATTAACAACAGCCCGCACAAAAGCTAAAGAAAGGGCTCTCCATAGGAGCAGCCCTTTCTTTCACTGTCATAGTAAACGGAGGTATTAGCGTTGCCGCTGTCACTTTTGCTGTTAAAACTGGGCGAGGGCATGCTTGTTTCCATTGAAATTTTTTGCCTGACCCTCATTTTTTCCCTGCCGCTCGGGCTCCTTGTGGCCTTTGGGCGCATGGCCAGGAATTTCATCTTAAGCAACCTTGTTAAATTTTACATTTCCGTCATGCGCGGCACCCCGCTGATGCTGCAGCTGATGGTCGTCTATTTCGGGCCTTATTATATCTTCGGCATCAGAATTTCCAACAGCTACCGCTTTGTCGCCACCATTATCGGCTTTTCCCTCAACTATGCCGCCTACTTTGCCGAAATCTACCGGGGCGGCATCGAATCAATCCCCGTCGGCCAGTGGGAAGCGGCACAGCTATTAGGCTACAATAAAACGCAAACCTTTCTCCGCATCATCTTCCCGCAGGTTATAAAACGCATCCTGCCTGCCGTAACCAATGAAGTAATTACCCTGATTAAGGACACCTCGCTCGCCTTTGTTATTGCCGTCATGGAAATGTTCACCACCGCCAAGGCCATTGCCTCCGCCCAGCAGAGCGTGGTCCCCTATATGGCGGCCGGTGTCTTTTACTATGTTTTTAATTATGTGGTTGCCTTTTGCTCAGATTTGCTGGAGAAAAAATTAAGCTACTATCAATAGGTGATTCTATGAAAATACTGGAAATAAAAAATTTAAAAAAGAGCTTTGCCGGCCTGGAAGTATTGAAGGGCATCTCCCTTGAGGTTTCCGCCGGGCAGGTGGTTGCCATCATCGGCCCTTCCGGCTCCGGCAAAACAACCCTCCTGCGTTGCGCAACCATGCTGGAAACCATAGACAGCGGGGAGCTGGTTTATCTTGGAGAAAAGGCGGCAGCCACAGTAGACGGGAAGGCCGTTTACGCGGAGCCTGTAGAATTAAAAAGGATCCAGCGCTACTACGGACTGGTTTTTCAGAATTTTAACCTTTTCCCTCACTTTTCCGCCATCAAAAATATCACCGATGCCCTGATTACCGTGCAGAAAAAAAGCAGGGAAGAAGCCCTGGCCACGGGCAGGGAGCTTCTGGCGAAGATGGGCCTTTCCGACAAGGAGGACGCCTACCCCTACCAGCTTTCCGGGGGACAGCAGCAGCGCGTCTCCATTGCCAGGGCCCTAGCATTAAAACCCAAAATTCTTTTTTTTGACGAGCCCACCTCCGCCCTGGACCCCGAGCTGACGGGGGAAATCTTAAAGGTAATCCGGCAGCTGGCGGCCGAACAGATGACCATGGTTATTGTGACCCACGAAATAAGCTTCGCCCGGGACGTGGCGGACCGTATCATCTTTATGGACGGCGGCGTTATTGTGGAGGAGGGCCCTCCCGCCTCGGTTATCGACAACCCGGCAAACGAGCGGACAAAAGCTTTCTTAAGCAGGTTCGAAAACTCGCAGTTTTAACTGTTATTGGCACGGGCAGCCGCCCTGTGTTATAATATTTCCGTTATAAATCTGCTGAATTTGATAGGGGGATATGGAAAATGGCTGACAAAACATACAATGCCTACGCGGCGGCACAGAAGCAATTTGACGACGTTGCCGACCTGATAAAGCTGGAAGAGCCGCTCCGGGTACTTTTGCGCCAGCCCAGCCGCGAATACCATTTTACCATTCCGGTAAAAATGGATGACGGCAGCACAAAAATATTCAAAGGCTTCCGGGTGCAGCACAACGATGCGCGGGGTCCGGCCAAGGGCGGCATCCGCTTCCATCCGGAGGAAACCATTGATACCATCAGGGCGCTTTCCATGTGGATGACCTGGAAATGCGCAGTTGTCGACATCCCGCTCGGCGGCGGCAAGGGCGGCATTGTCTGCGACCCGCGCGAGATGACGCCGGGCGAGCAGGAAAGGCTCTGCCGCGGTTATATCAGGCAATTGTCAAGGAATATGGGCCCCGTGCAGGACGTACCGGCCCCCGATGTCATGACAAACGCCCAGCATATGCTTTGGATGCTGGATGAATATGAAGTCATTCACAACGGCCGCTACCCGGGCGCCATCACCGGCAAGCCAGTGGGCATGGGAGGTTCTCTCGGACGCACCGAGGCAACGGGCTACGGCGTTATTTACACGCTCAGAGAGGCCTTGAAGGCCCTCGGCATTGATATCGCCTCCACCACTGCCTCACTGCAGGGCTTTGGCAATGTGGCCGAACATGCGGCCCGCTTGTACACCGCCCTCGGTGGGAAGATAATAGCCGTTTCCTGCTGGGACAACAAAGACAAAAAGGCTTATACCTATCGCAAAGCGGACGGTTTGGACATCGAGCGACTGGCTGCCATCAAGGACCCCTTTGGAACCATTGACAAGGAAAAAGCGCTGGATTTAGGCTGCGAACTTTTGCCGGGCGAAGACTGGATTGCCCAGGATGTTGACATTATCCTTCCCTGTGCCTTGGAAAATCAGCTGACAGTGGACAATTTCAACAAAATCAGCAAGCAGGTTAAAGTGATTTGTGAAGGCGCAAACGGCCCGACAGCGCCGGAGTGCGACGAACTTATCAAGAAAAGCAATATCTTTCTCGTTCCGGACTTTCTCTGCAATGCCGGCGGCGTAACCTGCAGTTATTTTGAACAGGTACAGTGCAATATGAATTATTTCTGGCCGCGGGAAGAAGTCCTGGAAAAACTTGATTATAAAATGACAAATGCCTTTGCCGGCGTTTACCGGCTCGCCCAGGAAAAAGGTCTTTACATGCGCGACGCCGCCTATGTCATCGCCATTAACCGCGTCGCAGAAGCCGTCAGGCTGCGCGGCTGGGTTTAAAGAAAAAACCGGCTCCCCTTGCACGGGGATGCCGGTTTTTTTATGCTATTCCGCCTTAGACGGCCAGTTCCGTCCGGCGGATTAAATCGTCTTGCGCCTCAACATGCAACTCGATAAAGTAGGCGGAAAAGCCGGCGACACGCACCACAAGATCTTTGTAGTTGTCGGGGTTTTTCTGGGCATCCCGCAATGTCTCGGCACTGACCACGTTAATCTGCACTTCCATGCCGCCCATGTCAAAATAGGTGCGGATCAGATTGGTCAATTTGAGAATGCCGTCCTGCCCGTTTAAGCAATTGGGATGGAACTTCATGTTTAAAAGCGTACCGTTGGGAAACTGCCCCTGGTCAATCTGGGAGACGGAAACAAGGATGGCCGTAGGCCCGTTTTTGTCCATCTGCTGCACCGGAGAAATGCCGTCTGCCAAAGGCTCTCCGGCCAGGCGGCCGTCGGGGGTGGCCATGGTCATTTTGCCGAAGACAACATGAATGGTTACAGGGTAAAGTCCGGCGCTGAACCTGCCCCGGGGACCGGTGCAGGAGTTAACCGCATCGGCGAACACGCCGGCAGCCCACTTGGCATACTTATCCACCTCCGGGTTGCCGTTGCCGTAATGGGGAGCCTTGTTTTTAATGTAGCTGCGCAGTTCTTCATAGCCTTCCCAGTTATTTATTAAAGCATCGTACAGTTCCCGGGCGGTGCAAATTTTCTCGTCAAACACCAGGTGCTTGATTATTGCCAGGCAGTCGGCCACATTGCCGATACCCACGCCGGCTATACCGGTGGAATTATATTCGGCGCCGCCGTACATGACATCCATGCCCTTTTCCATGCAGCCCCGCATAGTGGCGGAAACCACGGGCTGGGGCAGAACTTCCCGGGCCACATATTCAAAGGCATTTATGCAAGAGGCAAACCATTTGACAAAAAACTCCGTCTGCTTCTTGAAAGCATCAAGAACCTGGTCAAAGCTTTCCATTTCATAAAGATAGCCCGTAGGCAGGCCGCAGCGCTCCTTGCGCGGCTCCTGGCCGGGAATAACGCTGTAGCCGTCGTTAATGGCCAGCACAAAAGTATTAACCAGGTTAAAATAGGTATCCACGCCGATGCCGCCGCAGGCCGGCCATTCGTTGCCGCAGCCTCCGGGCTCAACGCAGCCGATCAGCGTGTAATTGCGGGCGCTCTCCAGGGAATGGCCCCTGCTCATCAGCGCCGGGATAATCACATCGTCATTTTCAAAGGTGGGAATGCCGCCCACCCGCTTGGTTGTCTCAATGGCCGCTTCCCACAGCTCCGGCGGGGTATTCTTGTGAATCCGCAGCGCCTGCGGGGGATCATGGAGCAGGAGACGCCCCGCCGACTGCAGCATCATAAAAGTAACGGCATTGGTGGCATCCGTTCCGTCTTCCTTAACGCCGCCCAGGGTCATGAGCTGCCCGCTGGTGTAGCCCGGGTTGGCCATGGTGGGGCCGTAAGCCCAGGGCTTGTTCATTTCAGCCACTTTCAGGTAAAAGAGGTCCATTAGCTCCTGGGCATATTCGGGAGTAATGCGCCCGGCGGCAATATCAGCCTCATAGAAATCACCCAGGTACTGATCAACCCGGCCGAAGCTGATGCCATGCATGTTGGAATCCAGGCACATGCAGGTCTGGTACAGGAAAAGGGTTTGCACTGCATCGTGGAAAGTGCGGCAGGGCTTTTCCATCACCCAGTTCAAGGTATCGGCCATGGCTTCAAGTTCCTTTTTCCGCACGGGATCCTTTTCCACTTCAGCCATTTCAGCCACCAGCCTGGCATACCGCTTGGTATAAGTAATCATGGCTTCGCAGACAATGGAAACGGCGCGGTAGAAATTGTACTTGTCAATGGAATCCCCGAAAATCCCCTTTTCTTCAATTTCGGCAACCTTGGCGTCGGCTTCCGCTTTAATGGCGCCGAAGCCCTTGCGGATGGCAGCATTGTAATCGGCGCAGAAATGGCCCACCGGCGCCTGGGCCCAGCCGTCGGGCCCCAGCATAATAACGCCGTTGTACATATGCTTGAAGTAGCCCGGGGGAATATACGGGTTCATCTTGGCGCTCATGCATTCTTTTCTCCAAAAATCGCCCGTTTGCAGGATATACTCCCTGTCTTCCTCGGAAACAATATAGGGGTCAATATCTCGAGTGGAGATAAAACCGCTTTCCAGCTCTTCCAAAAGCCAGTCAATGGAGTTTTCCGGGTAAAGGGCGCAGGCGCGATATTTGGAAGACTGGGCGCCGACAATAACTTCCCCTTCATCAATCCGGATGGCGATATTCTCACAAATGTGCTTGAAGTTTAAAGCCCGTTTCAAAATACCCGTCAGTTCCGGATGTTCCATGTAAAACTCTGTTATCAACCGGTAGCGCGACGTACAAATCTCCGGCTGGGTGTTGCGGTACCTTTCCCTCATTTTTTTAACCCGCTCGGAGACCGGTTTCCAGGTGTGCATAAAATTCCTCCTCCGCTTGGTATCTCTCTGTCTTTGTTAAATAAAATTATACTACAAGAAGACAAAATACGCACCATAATTAAAACGTTTTTTTTGTTTCTCCATTGACGGTACTCATTGACTGCACGGCGGAAATTCACTATGATTGAGTAAAGCAACCTGGAAAAGGGAGAGTGGGAAAAAGATGGGAAAGTACAGGAATTTTAAAATCGCCGTCTACTGCACGACGCAGAATATGGCAAACATCACCGTGCCCGCACTGCAAAAACAGCTTGCTTTTTTCCGGCACTACTGCGGCTGCGACAAGGTTTACCTGGAGCCGTACCGGGACGGGCTGCTGCTGCCTGCAGAACAGCTGGAGATGTTAATCCGCTTCTTTCAGGACAACGGCATTGAAGTGGCGGGAGCCCTCACAACCACCTGCCCGGACCTGTCGCCGGAGGACAGCGTAAAGCAGCGCCTTGCCGGGACTTACTGCTATGTCAATGAGAGAATGCGCGCCCACCTGGTGGAAAAAGTGGAATACACGGCCGCCCATTTTGATGAAATCATGCTTGACGACTGGTTTTTCACCAACTGCACCTGCTGGGAATGCCGCACCGCCAAAGGCAGCAGGAGCTGGGAAGATTTCCGAACGGAGCTTCTGGCGGAAGTCAGCAGGGAACTTATTGTTAAACCAGCCAAAAGAGTTAATCCCAACTGCCGAGTTATCATCAAATACCCCAACTGGTCGGAGGCCTACCAGGAAGCCGGCTATGACCCGGCAGCGCAGCGGCATATTTTTGACGGGATTTATACGGGCACTGAAACACGCGATACGGCCAACTCCGACCAGCACCTGCCGCGCTACGCCAGCTACTCCCTGGTGCGCCTTTTGGAAAATTACGCCCCGGGACGCAACGGCGGCAGCTGGTTTGACCCCTACGGCTGCACCCCCATAGATATTTACCTGGAACAGGCCTACCTTTCAGCCTTTGCCCGCTCCAGGGAGCTTACCCTTTTCTGCTGGGGCTCCCTTTACAAAAACCGGGTTGTCACTCCCCTGGGGCTGCAGCTGCAAATTATTGACGATTTCCTGGATAAGGCGGGTGTCTGCCTGGGTACGCCCTGCTACCTGCCGCCGGGAGCCCAGGGCGAAGACCACCTGGAAGATTTCCTGGGCATGGCGGGTATTCCGTTGGAACACACACCGGACTTCCCCCGCGGGGCGGAAGCAATGTTTTTAACAATCCAGGCCCACAAGGACCCGGCCATCATCCCCAAACTGGAGAAATTTGTGGCCTCGGGCGGCAAAGCCGTTATTACCTCCGGCTTTGTCATTGCCGGCTTGGGCAAAGGAATAGAACAGCTGACTTCCATCCGCTACCGCGGCCGCCGCTTCCGCACAAACCGCTTCCGCAGCGGCGGCGTTGTCTCGCTCAAGGACTCCTTTTCTCAAAAGGAGATGTCTTTCCCGCTCCTCGAACACCGCAACAATACCACCTGGACGCTGGCCAAGGGAGTAGTGGGCGAAGAAAACTACCCCATTGTTCTCCGCGATACCTACGGCAAAGGGCAGCTGATTACCGTCACCGCCCCGGATGAATACGGCCTCATCTACAATTTGCCGCAGGAAATACTGGAAATAATCCGCTCCTGCTTCAGCACCGTGGTCCCCTACTACCTGCTCGGCCCCGGCCAGGCCTCTCTCTTTGCCTATGACAACGATACCTTTGCCGTCTATGCCTATACAGGCGGCCTGACGAAAGGAGCTTTTGGCCTTGCCGTGCAGGGAGAAGCGGAAGCGCTCCGCAGCCTGCAGCCGCCTTACAATGTCATTTACCCCTCCCGCACCGGCAGGCAGATTGATTACTTCAACCCGGCGGAAAACCGGCTTTACACAGTCTTTGACCTGCCCGTTCAGCCGGGTGATCTGAATTTTTACACCATTGTCAAAGGCAAAAGCGGTGAAAAAAAAGAGGCGCCAAAAAAAGAGCTTTTTTCAGCACCTCATGATTTCATTACAGATGTAGAATAATTATAGGGGGACTACCTGAATCCAGGTGTTGCCCACCCGCAAGTCAACTTCCTTTCCGTCGGCAAAACAGTAAACTGTTTTGCCGTCCTGCTTTTCCCAGGTAAGATCATATTTCCGCCCGCCTTCGTAAAGCACGGCCGTTCCCGACCCGTCAAGATCTATATCAACCAGGTAGTTGTCCACGGGAGTATGGCGGTTTTTGCGGACTATCACCCTGGTTGCCGTATACTGCTCTCCCGTTTCCCTGTCGGTGTGCGCCGCACCGTTCTGGTAGCGCAGGTAGGCATTCTTTTCGGCATCATAGCAGTACCTGACAATATTGCCCCCGTTGTATACCACCTCAAATTCCGTTACTTCCTCACCGGCCGGCAGTTCCAATGGCTCAAGCACCTCCCGCCTTACACCGGACTCGCCCCGTGCCTCGTAAAGCTTCTCAATATCCGTATATAGGTTGTGGGGCGCCACACGGCTCCTGTCCCGCCAGTAGTACTTTTCGCTGATTATTCCCTTCAAGGGCAGGTGCCTGATCATCCTGGCCGTCCGTTCGGACATCCCGGAGTAGGCCACCACTCCCCCGTACTCCATGGCCGTCTCGGCAAAATAGGGCCGCAGACTGCGCACCGGACCGACAATAAAGTTTTCCCCGGCCGGCTTGTTAAAGACGGCCAGCAGCCTTGTAATACCGCCCTCCACCAAAAATTCATAGACAATGCCGGCATTCTGCAGGCCCGACTGGGGCCTGGCCGCATCTATATTATTCACGGACACACACACCGGGTCCACAAATTCCACCGTAATCCTCTCATCAACAACCGGTTCCGGCTCGGGCGGCTCGTTTTCCTCATCGTTTTCGGTTTGCGGCTCCGGCGCGTTTTTTGAGCCGCAGCCTACAACCGGCAGGCAGAGCAGCAAAACCATTAATAAAAACAGTGCAGCTTTTTTTCTCACAACATACTCCCCCTAATGCTACCTCTTTTTTCTCTACCGTTCCTTGGCACCGGAAACAGCCCGGCGCGGGTATGCTTTAGCTTTCGACATAACTTTTTTGTTATCCTGCCGCAAAAAGGCTGCCGGGGCGCAAAAGCCCGGCACCTCCGGGGAAGCTACTTGTCCGATTTGTTTTTGGCGCTGAAATCTTCCCAGGAGATAAATGTATTGTCCTTTGGCTTCTCATGCCTGATTATCCGGGGCTTTGGCATCACCACAGTACAGTTGTCCGGGACATCTTCCACAACTACACAGCCCGCCCCTATCCTGACATTGTTGCCGATCCTGACACCGCCGATAATCTTTGCCCCGGCGCCGATGTAGACATTGTCACCGATAACGGGAGCGCCGCTTTTTTGGGCATCGGGCAAAGTTATGGAGCCGATGCTGACCTGATGAAAAATGGTGCAGTTTTTGCCGATCACCGCCCCCTGGGAAAACAAAATGCCGTTTAAACCGTGGGGCAGGTAAATCTTGCCCTTAATTACGGTATCCATGGGAATAGCCGCATTGTTCCGGCGCAGGATGACGGCGCAGCGGTACTTGTAATACATCCGAAGCAGGCCGTTTTTGGTCCGGAAGTATTTTTCCCTGTAGGTCCAGAACCTGGCGGCGTCATTGCCCAAAAGAATATTTTTGGCCGTTTCAAGCAGCCGTTTTTTTAACCCGGTAAACATAAAATCCCTTCTTTCCTCCGCAATCATATTCTACTTTCCTGTCGCCGCACTGTCAATAAAACCGCCGCAGCCTGCGGCGGCCCGCGCTTTTCTTCCTTTCTTCAGTTAGTTTAATTAATACCCCAGGAGAAGGATAGTTCTTAGCCGTTAGCGAATATTAGAAGAGTTTATGCTGTGAGACGGCTCAGAAAACGGTCCTTAAAATGCCAAAAGGAGTTATTACCGGCAATGAAAGTAATGCATCTGATCAGCGGCGGTGAAATGGGAGGTTCCAAAACCCATGTCCTCTCCCTTGTTCAGGCACTGCAAAAGAAAATAGACATTACACTGATGTGCCTGATGGCGGGGGATTTTTTCAATGAAGGCCGCAAAATGGGTTTAAACATCGGAACCCTGCAGCAAAGGAAAAGATACCAGCTACACACCGTCTTTGAACTGGGCCGGCTCCTGCGCAGGGAAGGCTACACCCTCCTGCACTGCCACGGACCCCGGGCCAATTTTTACGGCGCCCTGATCCGCAAGCTTTACAAAATACCTGCGCTGACAACCATCCACAGCGACTTCCTCTTGGATTTCCAGCACAACTTCTACCAGCATAAAGTATATACAACCCTCAACACACTGGCTTTAAAAACCTTCGACGGCTATTTTGCCGTTTCCGAAAACTTTAAGGAAATGCTCGTTTCCCGGGGATTTCCCGCAGACAAAATTACCGTGATTTACAACGGACTGGATTTCGATGCCCCCGTCAAGACCGTATCAAGGCAGGAATTTCTGAAAAAGCACGGGCTTAACATTCCTGAAGAAGCAAAAATAGTAGGAATTTTAGCCCGCCTGCACCCTATTAAAGGCCTTGATATATTCCTGCAGGGGGCAAAAACAGTGGCGGAGGCGGAACCCGATACCCATTTTCTCATTGGCGGCGACGGGGAAAGACGGGACAGGCTGCTGGCCTTAAGAGACAAGCTCGGGCTTAAAGACAGGGTTCATTTTGCCGGGCACATCTCCGATCCCCTGCCTTTTATGCAGGCCCTGGATATCAACACCTTGACCTCTTACAGCGAAAGCCTGCCCTACGTCCTTTTGGAAGGCGCCCTTTTGCGCAAACCTTCCGTCAGCTCGGATGTAGGAGGAATCAGAAAGCTGATTATAGACGGGGAAACGGGACTGCTTTTCCCGGCCGGAGATGCGGCCGCCTTTGCCGGGCGCCTGCTTACGCTTTTGCGCAACGGCGAGCTGGCAAAACAATTGGGCGAAAACCTTTACCGCCACGCCAGAGAAAATTTCTCCCTTGCCAAGCTTGCCGCCGTGCATACGGAAGTTTATAAAAAATACGGGAAAGGAATGAATTAATTTGAGGCTGTTGGACGAAAAAGGCAGATTATTCGGTCTGATCAATATTATTGACCTTTTGGTTCTGATCCTGGTAATTGCCGTCGTAGCCGGGGGCGCCTACCACTTTACCCGCCCGCAAAGAGCGGGCCAGCCCGGCACCGGCGGAAAGAAAGTGGTTGTCCTGGCCCTGGTTTCCAATGTCAGCCAGTACACAGTGGATGCCGTGCAGGTGGGAAGCACCGTCTTTGACCCCACCGCCAAAAGCCATTTGGGGAAAATAATTGCGGCGGAAGTCACTCCCCACAAAGAACCCGTTGAAACGGCGGACGGCCGGGTGGTTTTGGCCGACGTTCCGGAACGCTTTGATATGCTTGTGACCTGGGAAGGATATGCCTCTGTTACGGATAAAGCGGTTGCCATTGCTTCCTATGAATTGCGCGTCGGCAGCACCGTTGTCCTGGGCAACAGGGATTTTATGGTCAGCACCACCGTTCTCAAGGTCGACATAGAAGACTAGCACCTTTCAGGTCCCCCTAAAGGAGGCATTTCATTGTTTGCTCACAGTTTAACAGCCAGGCTAACCACGAAACTTGCCCTTTTCCTTTCCAATTGCCGGAAAGGCAGCAAAACGGCCGCCGCCCTGGACAGGCTCGCCGCCTCTTTGTCCGCAGTCTTTGCCGCAAGCACCCTGGCAAAGGTCCTGTGGCATAGGGATGTTTCCCCTCCCATCTGGCATAAGAGCCTGCTCTACAGGCTTTACCGTGCGCCACAATGGCTGCTTGGCAAAATATTGCTGCCCATTTCCCGCCTCGCAGGCAAGAGCCTGCCCGCAAGCATAACCTACCGTGCTTATAAATATACAACGGCCCGCCCTTACCTGCTTTTTATCATCTGTGGCATACTTGCGCTGGCAGCCCTTGCTCTTTTGCCCTTCAGCCTGGCCCTGAAACTTTTGGCAGCAGCCGCAGTTCTTTTCCCGGTGCTGCATAATACCGGCTGGGGGCTCTTTTTACTTGCCTTTGCCCTGCCTTTTGTCACCAACGAAATGCTGCTTCTCCTGGCCGGACTGGTTGGCGTGTCCTTTGCCGTACACTCCGTCCTGAAAGGCAGGCTGAAACTCTTCCCCTTGCCCGTAGAGCCGGCCCTTGTAATATACCTGCTTACGGCAGTCCTGGCTACCCTTGGTTCGGCAACACTTAAGGGCAGCCTGCGGGATCTCGCCATGTATGCTTTTTCCTTCCTCGCCTTTTTCGTACTCATAAATCAGATTAAAACAAAGAAAGAATTAAAAACCTTTCTTATCATTGCCCTTCTCTCAGGACTTCTCGTTGCCCTTTTTGGCATCTACCAGTATTTAACCGGCGCCCCCATGGAAGAGGGCTGGATAGATCCCGTTCGCGGCTCCGGCATTACCGTAAGAGTTTACTCCTTTTTCGGCAACCCCAATGTCCTGGCCGAATACCTGCTGATGCTGATACCTTTTGCAGCAGCCCTCTTTTTTACCGCCAAAAAACCGCAGGCCAAGCTTTTTTACCTTATCACAGCCTGCACCCTTGCCCTCTGCCTGCTTTTAACCTTCTCCCGCGGAGGTCTGCTCGGCCTGCTTGTGGCCGCCGTCTTCTTTATTCTCCTCAAGGACAGGAGATTAATCATCCTGCTCCTGATAGCCGCCCTGATCGGGGCAGCCGCCATGCCCGATGTCTTCCTGCAGCGTTTTTCCAGCATCGGCGACCCGCAGGATACTTCCACAGCCTACCGTTTAACAGTCTGGAAAGAAACCCTGGGGATGGTCAAAGACTACCCCTTAACCGGCGTCGGCCTTGGCTACCAGGCCTTTCAAAAGATGTACCCCTATTACATGCTTGACAGGACAAAAAGGCCCTTCCACAGTCACAACGCCTACCTGCAAATCATGGCTGAGATGGGCATTATCGGACTTCTCGCCTTCCTCTGGCTGCTGGCCGGCATCTTTAAAAGGGGAATGAAAGCCCTGGGCACAAGCCGCGACAAATTCCTAAGCCACACCGTAATGGCCGCCTTGTCCGCCCTGCTTGGCATCCTCACCCAGGGCATCGCCGAAGTCATTATCTACATGCCGAAAATAACAATGCTTTTCTGGCTCACGGCCGCCGTGATTTTCCTTTGCCTAAAGCTCGAAAGCCAGGAAGCAGATGCTTCATAATCATCATATTTACCCCCAAAAGTCCGCTTTGATTTATGAAAGCGGACTTTTCAGTTCATTTCACATATTATTGCCGGCTCTCCAGGCAGGACTGCCAAAAAAGCGGGGTTTAATCCCCGCTTTTTTGCGTCTTTGGCCACCCGGAGTACTCCTGCATTATTTTCCCGTACTCAAGGATATCGGCAATTCGCCGGCTGGCAAACCCGTCGCCATAAGGGTTGCTTGCCCGGCTCATCTTCAGGTATTCTCCTTCGTCCTCCAGCAGCAGCTTAAAGGTCCGGTAAATAGTCTCCTCGTCCGTGCCCACCAGCCGGAGCGTCCCCGCTGCAATCCCTTCCGGCCTTTCCGTTTCCTCCCGCATCACCAGCACCGGCTTGCCGAGACTGGGGGCTTCCTCCTGAATCCCCCCGCTGTCGGTCAATATCAAATAAGCCCGGGCCATAAAATTATGAAAATCCAAAACATCCAGCGGTTCAACCAGCCTTATCCTATCGCAGCCTCCCAGTATCTCAGCGGCCGCCTCCCTGACCACAGGATTCAGGTGAACAGGATAAATGGCCTTCAGATCCCTGTATTCATCCACAATCCGCCTGATGGCGGAAAACATGCGCCGCATGGGTTCGCCCAGGTTTTCCCGGCGGTGGGCGGTAATCATAATCAACCGGCTGTCTTTTGCCCACTCCAGGTATTCATGGCTGTAATCTTCCCGCACGGTGGTTTTCAAAGCGTCAATGGCCGTATTGCCCGTGACAAAAATCCTCTCCGCCCTTTTCCCTTCCCGGAGCAAATTCTCTTTGGCCTTTTCCGTAGGCGCAAAATGGTACTCGGCCAAAAGGCCTACCGCTTCCCGGTTAAATTCCTCCGGGTAAGGCGAATAAATATTATATGTCCGCAGACCCGCTTCCACATGCCCCACCGGTATCTGCAGGTAAAAGCAGGCCAAAGCCGCGGCAAAGGTTGTGGTTGTGTCCCCGTGCACCAGAACCACATCGGGCCTGACCTCCGTCAAAACGTCCTTCATCTGCAGCAAAACCTTGCTTGTAATATCAAACAAGCTCTGCTTTTCCTCCATTACCGCCAGGTCATAATCGGGAGAGACGGCAAAGGCCTCAAGCACCTGATCCAGCATCTCCCGGTGCTGCCCGGTTACACAGACAACCACTTCCAGCCTTCTTGCCTTTAGCTCTTTAACAAGAGGGCACATCTTGATTGCCTCCGGCCTTGTCCCAAATACGACCATGATTTTTTTCTTCACCTTTTCACTCCCAATGCGGCATCTCCGCCCTGCTTAATCCAAACTCAGGCCTCTTTCCTCCAAAATCTTTTTCGCCCTCTCATGCATATTGGGATATAAGTTCGCCGGCACATTTTCCCTGCCAATCCTGCTGGCTACAATGTACCTGGCACAAATTGTCTTGTCTCCCTCGCAGTATTTCCGTTTATACATTTTGCCAAGTGCGCTGTCAATATCCATTTTGTCGTTGTAAAACAAGCATCCCTTAATGTTTTCACACAACATAAAACATACCTCCCCGTCTGCGAATTTTGCTGGAAAATGCATGAGGGCATATAACAATATTCAATATACCCGCAGAAAATCCTTTCCGGCTCAAAACCGGCAGGTTACAAGACCGTCCCTTAGTTTCAGCAGCCGGTTGAAGTTTCCGGTCAGAACCCGTATAGTGCTGCCCGCATGAATTTGCTCCGGCTTATTTGTACTCGGCACACAAACAAGAGCTCCCGCTTCCCCCAAAGACAGGCATTCAGGGGCTGTAAAGCAAGGCGGGAGCCGGTAGAAGGCTTTTTCGAAATGTGTCATATATGACTTTTTTTTATTGGCTTTACTGAGAATTCATTCTATAGTTTATATATATTGTTAAAATTAAGCTTATTTTTCCATAGCTGATTTGGCATCTGTGCCCTGAATTTTGTTTCTCTCCTAACTGCTTGTCAATGGCCTGCTTCCCGGGCGTTTGCCGGGTGCTTTTGCTGCATATGTCAAAATTTTTCGAATTTTTTAATAACTATACCTGTTATATTATACATCACTGTCATAAACCGACCCCGTGACAGTGATGTACTTATGAAATACATATTAGATTGGAGGTTTCAGATGAAACGCAAGCTACTGGCAATCGTATTAATCGCTGTTATGCTGGTTTCCATGCTCCCTCCGCTTTCTGTTTTTGCTGCATTCAACGACATAGCGGGGCACTGGGCAGCCGGCACGATTGAAAAATGGTCGAATGCCGGAGTTCTCCACGGTTACTCAGACGGAAGCTTTAAACCGTCCAATCCTATCAAAAGAGGCGAGTTCTTCAAAGTAATAGACTCGATTATGGCGTATCAAACCGCTGGCGAAAACCGGTTCTCAGACCTGAAAAAAAGCGACTGGTATTACGAAATCACCCTCAGGCTTGCCGCCGCCGGCATAGTCAAGGGAGACGCCGGCAGCAATAAGGTCAGGGGAGAATCGAATATCAGGCGCGAAGAGGCATTTGTTATCTTATCCCGGGTATTTAATATTAAACCGGATCCTGGGGGATTAGGCCTGTTTAAAGATGCTGCGGCTGTGTCCGAATGGGCAAAAGCCGGGGTCGGCGGCATGGCGGCTGCAGGCTATATACAGGGGTTTGACGGTTTTCTCCGCCCGCAGGACCCCATTAACCGCGCAGAAGTTATCACGGTCATTGACAATCTCATCGACATGTTCATACACCAGGCGGGCACATACAGCGGAGACGGCGACATCGTGGTTGTCAACACACCGGGGGTGATACTGGACGGTGCAAAGTTTAAAGACCTTTATGTAACCCAGGGAGTAGGCACCGGCGACTTCACGCTTGTAAACTCGACAGTCACAGGCACCATGTATGTTAACGGCGGCGGGGTCGACTCGATAAAGATAATCGGTGCAAATGTTAACAACCTGGTAATCCATGTAGACCCGTCCACAGGTGATATTCGCGTAAGCGTCAGCGGCAACAGCAATGTTACCGTCGTTAACATCAATGACGGCAGCGACGATGTAATCCTGGAAGGCACATTTACACATGTCGTTGTCGGGGGCAGCACACGGGTTACGCTGGCTGAAGGAACAACCGCCGGCAGCATCAAAGCCATAGGCGACAAGGCTGACATAGTGGTAAACGGCAAGGTCACAAGCATTGCCGTCGATGCCGATAATGTCAAAATAAGAGGTACCGGCAATGTATCAACGGTCAGCGTTGAATCCGGCACAGGCAACTCGGTTACGGTGTCCGGCGCAAGGGTTGTTGTCGCGGAAGGAGCCGGGCAGGTCAGCATTGGCGACGGAAAATTCGTCCAGCCGGGAACGGAAGGCAGGGTTTCGGCACCGGCAGAAGATGACATTAAACCTCCCGACGGGACCATTGCACTGCCGCCCGGTACTTATCCGCCCTTTACCAACCCCTATGAGATCTGCAAAATCGATGAAATCGAGCTCATTGACGACCTTCCCGGAGTGGATCCCAGGACCTTCGGGGGAAACACCCAGCTGAGAATTACCGGCAAAACCCCCGGTTCGTTTTACGCATACGTAACAGTCAACGACCCCGAACCCGCTCCAGATCCGGACTTCGACCGCGATTTGCTGGCCGTACCGGAGCTTGCAGACTTGATGCTGAACCCGTCAGTCAAAGGAGCTGTTTGGGGCAGTTATGACGAGTATATGAAAACGGCGGAAAAGGATGCCAACTGGTCCTCCGGCAGAATGCAGGAACTAAACGGACTGGACGCTCTGGACAATCTGTTAATAATCGGCTTTAGGGCAACAGACGGCTCAACACTTGCAGCGCCTGCCGGCATCGAAGGTTACGGCGGCGGACCCGTTTCCACACCGGAAGAGCTTACGAAAGACGGCAGCTGGCTGGCCGTCAGCGACGGGGATTTGCTTTTTGTTGTTCTGTATCCGGAGCCTGTTTTTGAAGATCCGCCCGAGCTGGTTGCAACCGGTTCTTCACGTATTTACGCCTGGCCGCCGGATATAGCATACGATCCCAGTCTCGACGACCAGGGCATTATCCCCGGCACATATGTCTACGCCTGCTTTGAACTTGACGAGAGCTACAATTTCGTAGGTGTATGGGATCCGCCAACCGACATTGCCGGTTACACGAAGGTTGAGAGCCCTGCGGAAATGGGCCCCAAAACATGGTGTGTTCTGAACTTCACCTTAAGCGGAACAGATTATTCCTATGTGCTTGTACGCGGAAGAGAACTTTTCCCGGTTAACAAAGTAACAAAAGTAGCCATCGGCGCGCCCCGCAACCTGGAGTTTGCCGCAAGGAATGCAATTACCCTGGAAGTGGGCAAAAGCCTGAACCTTACTGCTTTGCTGTCGGCAACGGGAAGCTTGCCGGCTGAAAACAGGGAGGTCACCTGGAAGATCGCAAACATTTATGAGTCCGCTCCCGCTGCCGAATTTACCGCCAAAATCAGGGTAAATGTTGTAAGCGCAGCACCGTTTGAAGCCAAACCGTCGCTAAAGGTCATTGATGAAGGCATCCGGAGCTGGAGTGAAAACCCGGTTGAAGGCGAGGTCTATCTCGGGTTTTCTTCCGACGTGCATTTCGACAGGAATGCAACATCGGGCGAAAACCTGTTTAAGCTGTGGATGGAAAAGCTCTCGGAAAAAGTTGGCCAGATTGATTATCTGACCCTGGCCGGAGACCATACCAGCGCCTACACAAGCGACATTGAAGGCAGCTGGGCAAATATTAAGGCTCTGGCGGAAATTGCCGATGAATTCAAGGCAAAAGGTTTCGTTAAAAATGATACCCTCTTTATTTTAGGAAACCATGAATGCTGGGAAACGGCAGGCGCCGCTATCCAAACGGTAAAGGACAATCCGGATGAATACCCGCATCTCCAGGAAATTGTGGCGAGAATGTATGAAGCCGGAGAAGATCCCATAGAGACCCCCCACTATATCATCATCCCCTTTGGCGCGGAGTATACCGACCCTGAGGAAGTAGACTGGTACGGCGCAGAATACGGCGCGGCGCAAATGTTCTTCGAGGACAAAATTGCCGCGCTGGATGAGTACCTTGGCAAACAGGCAAAAGACATACCGGTATTTATCGTAGCCCACTATCCCATTCATACGTACACCGCTCCCGAAGGCGGGGACAGGGAAACGGGCAATTCGTTAAAGCTGATCAATGTCCTCAACAAATACCCCAATGTCATCTTCCTGTGGGGACACAACCATTCCTCCGCCGACCCCATGTATGACAAAGTCTACGGTCCCGGCGACTTCATCGCCATAGGTCCCGGCGTCTTCGGAGAAACAATAAGGATCAACTTCACCTATGCGGGCGCCGGCTGCATGTCCGACTTCGAGTACAGGTCAAGCAAGAGCAGCACTTCCCTGCCGGGCGGCATCTATGTCAAGGGCAAGGGTATGCTCGTCGGCATCTCCGGCTCCACAGTCAGAATTATGTGGTACGACAGGCCGGAAAAAGAATGGCCCTCCTTCATGCCGGCGGAGCTTTCAGAGCTTGCCGCTGCCGCCGCAGAGCAAAAAGTCTGGTACGGCGCGGGTGCTTACAGGCTGAACGAGGAAATAACCGAGTCCGGCTGGCTGCACGAAGATATGTACGGCTCCAGCAGCAAATGGGCTAACAACGGCACGGTGCTGGGCGGCGGTGCAAGCGTCGTTATCTTCGGCTTCAAGGGTACGGGGCTTGACACTATAGCCGGCAGCATTACTGACCTGGCCGGGTATGCACAAGTTACCTCTCCCTCCAACATGGGGCCCGGCAGGTGGGGCATCGTGACCGGCGAAGACGGGACAATGGTCTTCGTACTCCTGTACACCGTATCGGATGAGAACATCTGGATGCCCAAGTATATCGGCAATGCACAGGTACTTAGCCTTATTGACAAAACAATAACGCTGTGGGACGGCGTAGATGACGATGATGCAACAAACTGGAGCAGTACGGTAACCTGGAATGACATTGCAAAATCCATCGCAACTTATGGCGAAGCCACAACAGGTGGCGGCGATGAACCATTTAGCCCTGAGAATGCAGACAACTATACTATAATGGCCAACGGTGTTGAATACAAAGTTGTCTCCGGCGTACCGCAGAAGTTCGTGCTTCCGGTTGAACTTCAGGCGCTGTTTGCATCCTACCCGGACAACGAATACGGCGCATGGTACGGCTATTCAATGGCCGCCAGCAACTCGCCATACAGTAAAACCGGGATTGCAAGCCTTGGGGATTTGGCAGATTATGGAGAAAAAATAGTAATTGTCGGAACCAACACAGGATCACTTAATTTTGCCAACGAGCTGCCTGAGGGGATAACAGGTTATCAAAATACACCCCTCTCTACTACAACTTATCACACCAATTCTACGTTTGCAGATTTTAAGGATGATTTTGTCCCCGGCACCTGGTTCTTCTCGGTCAGCGGCAGCGCATCATACATCATCCTGTACCCGGATTTCTGCGCCTGTGATGAACCCTCTCCCTCGGAGGATGATTGCACAATCTGCGGCAATCTCTTCTGCGGCAAGGTAATCAAAGGCAAAGCGCACACTCCGGATGATAGCGGATGTCATATAGTCTGTGCTGTATGCGGCGTTGTCATTATACCGCAGGGCGGCAGCGGACATGTGCCAAGTGAGGAAGACTGCCTCATATGCGCAGAATGCGGCGCGACCGGTTTGCCCAGGAGCTGTTCCGATGATGAACCGTGCGCTTACCATAATACATGTCAGTGTGCTAAATGCGGAAATTGCGGTGCAAATCTTGAGGAAGAAGGTTGCAGTGCTCCGGACTGCAATTATGGAGAAAAGATATGCAAATGCTTTGAAATGCCGGCAGAGCTCCTGCAGTTTATCGAAGCAGATGAACTAGATTATTACATGTGGCGCGGTTACGACAACTTCCGCGCCAACCCCGTTGAGGAATATACACAATTCGGCGGAATGCTGGATAATGGAATTGGCAACACTCTGGGAGATTTGAGAAAGGATGTCGTTATCGTCGGAATAAAGAAAGAAGGTTTTACTGCGCAGCAAATAGCAGATGCTGTTAATGAACTAGAACTTGCTGATTTTGGTGGAAAAGCGGTTGCATACGCTACGGGTTCAGGTACAAGTCCAGCTGCCGGTGAAGCGCTGGTCAATGCAAGTCCTTCCTGGATCATTTTGCGCAGTTCACAAGCTGACAATATATTTGTGGTGTTTAACATCCTGGGTGTGTCGACGACCGGCTCAGCGGATACGTTTGCACTTGCAGATGAGGAACAGCCAACAGACGGCGAAGAAACCCCCGGTGACGATGCGGTTAAACCGGACACCTCCGGAATCAACCATGCCATCCAAGAAGCTGAAGCCATTAAAGCGAATACTGCAGTAAGCACAGACGGGCAGGACGTACCGGCAGGCACTTGCTGGGTTACACAAGAGGAAATGAATAGACTTGAAGCCGCCATTGCAGCCGCCATTGCCGCCAAGGAGGCTGCCGAAACCGAAGAAGATGTCAATGAAGCAATGGAAGCACTGGAAAATGCAATAGCAGAATTTGAAAATGCCAGAAAAGCCGGTAAAGCGGAAATAACGGGTGATACGGAAACCAACGAAGAAGCAGTTGAACAACCGGCAGGTGATGTGGATAACAATGGAGAAACGGACAACACAGCAACTGACCATGGCGAAGCAGCCTGATTTTCATGTAAATCAAAGATGAAATCCCTGTGGAAAAGATAGGCTCCATGTCTAAACAGCTCAGGTATTAAATTAAAGAGGTCCGGCATGTAGAAACTCTACTTGCCGGACCTCTTTTTATTATTCCATATGCCTGAAAAATTGCTTTCCGCCCGGAAGCCCGCAGGTTCGGTACGCCATGCCGGTATGAATTCAGGTTTAAAGCAATGGTTTACAAGCCGGTCACAATGTTAAACGGCCGGCCGCCTTCAGAAATGATTCGCACATTATTCCAAAAATTAGTATAGCCTCGCCTAAAGCATCCTGCCGTTATGCCGCCGATGTGTGGAGATAAGGCCACTTTTTTGCGTACTTCCTGCGGGAGATTGAGAAGCGGGTTGTCCGCTTGTACAGGCTCCGGGTACAGCGTATCAATACCGGCCCCTCCCAGCCTTCCGTCACTCAAGGCTCTGCAGAGGGCTTCCTGGTCCACCAATTCTCCGCGGGCCGTATTGATCAGAATAGCACCGGGCTTCATTTTGTTAAAGGCAGCTTCATCAATCATGCCAATAGTTTCCTCCGTTACCGGAACATGTAAGGTAATAATATCACATTCGGAATAAATGTCGTCTAAAGTTAAGCGGGGCATATCACAATCAGGTACTTCACGCCTGCTATAATAACTAAGTTTACAGCCAAAAGCCCGGAGTCTCCCGGCAACCTCCCTGCCAATGGCGCCAAGTCCGATGATGCCCACATGGCAGTCGCCAAGCTCTGTTAGTGCATTTTCAAAACAACGGTTTTTTGCTTCAATCTGTTTAGCATCATAGACCATATCCTCATTTTCCCGGAAGTTGCGCAGGACTGCCAGCATAAGTAGGATGGCTTGCTCCGCCACCGCGCCGGAGTTAACTTGCGCATTATTGCATACATAAACTCCGGCTTTTCTGGCTGCCTCCAGGTTCACGTAATTGAATCCAACTCCCTGGGTGTGAATCAACTTCAAGTTTGGCATCTTATTAATGACCCTAGCAGAAATGGGCAGTATTGAATCCACCAGGATAACTTCAGCATCCGTGGCGGCAAGCTTATCCTCATCCACCGGCCCGTTGCCAAGATGAACCAGCTCCCAGTCAGAAGGAATCTTTTCATAACCACTGTAACGCTCAAAATTGCCCCTGTTCACCATCAGTGCAATTTTCATTTCTCCACGCTCCTGTAAACTGTTTTAGTTTAGAATAGCTATTTTTTTATATAGAGCGGCAATACGTTTTCATAGTAAAAATTCGCGTCCAGGCCGTCAGGGTTGGCCCGAGCCTTTTTGGCGGCATCAGTATATAAGCCATATTCGTGCTCTTCGCAGCATTGCAAATAAGAAGGATCGGTTTTTTCGTTTCGCGGCAGCGGTACATCCTGCTCAACCAGGATGTCCTGAACCTTTTTAATATTCACATTGCGCACTCTGGAGCCGTCCATAACAGCAACGGCAGCCGCCACTCCGGCAGCCTGGCCCGTACCGATGCATTGTGGTATCAATGTCAGCCAGTCGATGGCTATATCGTCTGCAGAGAAATGACGGCCGGGGCACAACAAATTTTCCACATTTTTCGGCAATATGGCACGATAGGGGATTTCAACCGGTGCACAGTCATTAATCAGGCAAATGGTTGAATGCCAGGCGATAACATCGTCGAACTTGGGGGCAAAGGCAAAATCCTTCATCGTCATAACATATTCTCCCTGCAGCCTGCGACTGCAGCGCGCCCCCAGTTGAGGAGCAATATCATAGAGATAAGCATTCCTAAAGGCTACAGGACATACCTCGCGCAAATACTCCAGTACATCCCGCATGGTGGCGCGAGTTTTAATTTCCGTTTGCGTAAGATCTTCAATCTTTGAGCAATCTTTATCTGCATGCCAGTTGTTTATCCAGCAAATGTCATTCCGGTTGGACGCAATCGGAGCACATCTGAACCCGGCGATTTCAGCAATACCCTTATGAAGTGCGGCACTGGCTTCCGGATTCGTTTTTTTCCACTCAGTAAACAGATCCCAGTTAATGCCGCCGATACGCCACACGAGCGCTGTCGTGCTCGAACGGGTATTGCTGTCAGCCACTGTTTGAAAGGGTGCACCTGTTTGACGGAAGATATCGCCGTCTCCTGTCGCATCAATGACTACTTTGGCAAAAATCGCCTGCCGTCCTTCTTTACTCTCGAAAATAACGCCTTTTACTTCATTGCCTTCCATAATCGGTTTCGTCCCCCAACTATGATAGAGCACCCGGATCCTGTCCTTTTCCTCCAGGAGCATTTTATCCATTTCAATTTTAAGTTGGTTGGGCTCGAAATAGACAGCACGGACAAGTCTATGCGGAGCGCTCTCGCTGACACACCCGTGAATGGCGCTCCAGGCGTTAATCAATGCGGGATCGGTTGCACCGATTTGGTCAAGCCGCGGACCCAGCACGGCATCCGGTATAGACTCCAGCCGGGTAAACCACTCCTCCTGCAGACCGCGCACAAAAGACTTGTCATACCATGAAAGTTTAGGTACCATAATAACATAGCCGCCCGTGACATCACCGCCCATGTAGCCATAACGCTCCATAAGGATGATATTTTTTGCTCCGGCGCGGGCAGCCGCAATCGCTGCGCTGTGCCCGGCGGAACCGCCGCCAACAACAAGTATGTCGCACTCGTCATAAACAGGCAGAGTGCTGGCGGCTTCAACATATACTTTGTTTGTCATAATATCACTCCCTATAAAAACATTAGAGACAACTTAAAAATTTTTCTGCAAAAAGCACCTTAGATATTCCGTAAATGTAGCAGTTGGCATCTTCTTTTACCAATCATATCCCGACTTATTTTATTCCCTGTTGCTTCATCAATATAACCTTTATTCAATGCAGCTACTAGAATATCTCCGGTAGTTACATGTTCCAAGTTAGATTTTTCCACACATATTTAGATATATCCTTCAAAATATTACTGGCAATAATTCACCATCAGCTTTTGCTAAAGCTATTGCTGCTGCCTTTACCTGTTATTTTTTTCTCCTTTAGGTGGTGCGATGGCCAGTTCATAATATAGCTTATACTCTTCTGTATTCCATGCCTAAACAGTTCAAGGTTTAAATTAGAGAGATCCGGCATTTAGGACTCTATTTGCCGGACCTCTTTTTATTCCGATTCCAACTCACGGTGGAAACCCCCGTTTTTGGCCTGCAGTTCCCACCGTCATGCTGCCGCCCATGCCGGGCGCACTAAAGAAAGGCCCCCATACCAGTGCGGTATGGGAGTTATGCCCTAGTTTTTATCTGACTGCATTAGTTTATTTAATGCTGTCACACGCCACTATCCACAATAACTTCAATCTGTACAGGAACCTTGACGTCATTAATATCTATGAATTCTGCTTCTAATATATATCTATTTACTGACAGGTCAACGTAAGGATTCGCATCTCCAGCGGGAACGTAGAGATTCCATTGATTATTTTCCCAGCTTAGTGTGCCCCAAGGACTTTCATATTTATCAGGGTCATTTTCTACATAAAAGTAAGCGCTCAATAATCGGGTGCA
>DGEC01000122.1 GCA_002385745.1 Firmicutes bacterium UBA3936 | reverse complement strand
AGATGTGTATAAGAGACAGGGGGTAACCTGCCGGAAAGGGAGCTATATGGGAACAAGCAATAAAAGCTTGCCTTTTGCCTTTGTGCAGGGCAGGCTTTTTTACTTGGCGGAAAGGAGAAGAACAGGTGAGTGGACGACTTGGCGTTGTAGGCATTGTCATCGAAAACATGGCTGTAGTGCCGGCGGTTAACAAAATCTTATCGGAACATAAAGACACCATTGTGGGCAGAATGGGGATTCCTTACCGGCAGCGTCAGGTTGCAGTTATTTCGCTGATTGTAGACGGCACCACGGATGACATCGGCTCGCTGACCGGGAAACTGGGCGCTCTGCGCGGCGTAAGCGTCAAGTCAGCGCTAACTAAAAAGTAGGGGTGGTGGTTGAGTGAAACAGCAAATCCGGCAAATCATCAGCAAAGCTGTGAGAGAGCACAGCTTGAGCAGGGACGATATTATTCTTATTTTGTCATGTGAAAATTCTCACGATTATGAATTGTTTCAGGCGGCGGATTCCGTCCGCAGACAATACGTAGGGGATGCTGTCCACCTGCGGGGAATTATTGAGTTTTCCAATTACTGCAGCCGCAACTGTCTTTACTGCGGGCTGCGCTGCGCCAATAAGAATTTGCGGCGCTACCGCATGGACGCAGATGCCATCTACAAGGCTGCTGCCTCTGCAGTTTCAATTGGCTACCGGACAATTGTACTGCAGTCAGGTGAGGACAGCACTTATGATGCCGACGCGATTGCCGATATCTGCCGCAGGTTGAAGAAGCTGGGGGTTGCCGTTACTTTAAGCCTGGGCGAGCGGCCCTATGAAGAATACCGCCTGTGGCACAAGGCGGGAGCAGACAGGTACTTAATCAAGCATGAAACGGCTGACCCGGAACTCTACAAAAAGCTGCACCCTGGCAAGACCCTGGCCTCTCGTATTGACTGCTTGCGCCAGTTAAGCGAACTGGGCTACCAAGTCGGTTCCGGCTGCATGGTGGGACTGCCGGGACAGACAATTGAAACACTGGCTGACGATCTGCTGCTGCTGAAGGAACTGGATGTTGAGATGGCCGGGATTGGACCGTTTATCCCCCACCCGTCCACCCCTCTGGCAGAATATCCTCCCGGCCCGGTTGATATGACCCTAAAGATGCTGGCTGTGGCGCGGCTTTTGCTGCCCCTTGCCCACCTGCCAGCTACTACGGCTCTATTTACAATTGCCGGTGACGGCAGGGAAAGGGCGCTTTGCAGCGGGGCAAATGTGGTAATGCCCAACGTCACGCCAAGCGAGTACAAGAACCTGTATGAAATTTACCCCAACAAAAGCCGTGCCGAAAAGACAATGCCGGTCGCCGGCCGCCGGCAGCTTGAAAATATGATCACGGCCCTGGGAAGAACGGTAGCCGGGGACCAGGGACACAGCCCGAAAAGAAAATTCAGCCGGGCTGTAAGCTAGGAGAAAGAGGTGTTGTTTATGCAGACCACCCCAAGGTCAAACCGCCTGCAGATTGCACTGTTCGGCCGCCGCAATGCCGGCAAATCCAGCCTGATTAATGCCGTAACCAACCAGCAGATTGCCCTGGTTTCGGATGTGCCCGGAACAACTACCGACCCTGTTTTTAAAGCCATGGAGATTCCTCCCTTGGGACCGGTGGTGCTGATTGATACGGCAGGGCTGGATGATGAGGGCGAACTGGGGAAACTGCGGGTCAAGCGTTCCCGCCAGGTTTTAAATCAGGCCGATCTTGTTTTACTGGTACTGGAGGCGGACAGGATGCTGTCTGCCCTTGAAAGGGATTTGCTTGCAGCCTGCCGGGATAAAAAGCTGCCTGTGGTGGCTGCCTTAAATAAAATTGATTTGCTGCCTGTTTCTTCGGAACTCAAGTCGGAACTGAAGAAAATGGGTATTACCGCGGTGCCTGTCAGTGCACTGACGGGAGACGGCATCGAAGATTTAAAAATTGCTTTAATCCGTTCGGCGCCGCCGGGGTGGGACGACCGACCGCTGGTGGGTGATTTGCTGGAGCCGGGGGACATAGTTGTTTTAATTGTCCCTATTGATCAGGCGGCACCCAAAGGAAGGCTGATCTTGCCCCAGGTTCAGACCCTGCGGGATATTCTGGATCACAATGCCGTTGCCGTGGTCTGCAAGGATGACAGAATCGGGGAAACCATCCGGCAGCAGTCCCGCAAACCGAAAATTGTTATTACCGATTCCCAGGTATTTAAGCAGGTGGCAAAAGAGACGCCTCCTGATGTCCTGCTCACTTCTTTCTCTATTCTTTTTGCCCGGCAAAAGGGAGATCTGGCCGGCCTGGCGGCAGGAGCGCTGGCCATAGACAGCCTGAAGCCGGGGGATAAAGTACTGGTGGCGGAAGCATGTACGCACCACCGCGTGGAAGATGACATCGGGCGGGTAAAGCTGCCCCGTTTGCTGGAGAAGAGAGTAGGAGGAAAATTGCAGTTTAGCTGGTCTTCCGGATTTTCTTTTCCGGAGGATCTACCGGATTACAAGCTGGTTTTGCACTGTGGCGGCTGTATGATAAACAGGCGGGAAATGCTGTCCCGTATGGCCCAGGCCAAGGCGGCCGGCGTTCCCGTAGTTAATTACGGTGTTGCCATAGCCTATTTAGTAGGGATTTTGCCCCGGGCTTTGTCTCCGTTCCCGGAGATTGCTGGGCAAATATTCCCTGAATACTATGAAGAAAGGCAGATGAAAAAACATGGTTAAAGCGGCTCTCAAAATGCAGGAGTGGGAAAAAGCAGACTTTATCAGAGAAGATGAAATTAACAGGCTGCTTGAAGAAGCAAAGAATACCGGTAAAGCAGAAGTGGCCGCCATTATTGAAAAAGCCCGGCAGGCTCAGGGTTTAACGCTGCGGGAAGTGGCAGTTCTTTTGCAGACGGATGATGAAGAGTTGCTCTCGGAAATGTTTGCTGCAGCCGGGGAAGTAAAAGAGCGTATATACGGCAAGCGGCTTGTCCTTTTTGCTCCGCTCTACGTCAGCGATTATTGTGTTAACAACTGTGTATACTGCGGTTACAGGCGGGATAACCGGTTTAAGCGGCGGAAGCTTACTCAGGAAGAACTGGCCCAGGAAGTCAGGCTCCTGGAGAATATGGGGCACAAGCGCCTGGCACTGGAGGCGGGAGAGCATCCTGAAGAATGTTCCCTCGACTATATCCTGGACTGCATCCGCACAATTTACAGCCTGAAATTCAAAAACGGCAGCATCCGCCGGATTAACGTCAATATTGCCGCTACAACCGTTGAAGACTACCGCCGCCTGAAGGAAGCGGAAATTGGGACCTATATTCTTTTTCAGGAGACATATCACCGCGATACCTATAAAGTCATGCATCCTTCCGGGCCGAAAAGCGATTATGACTGGCATACAACGGCGCATGACAGGGCCATGCTGGCCGGTATAGATGATGTGGGCTTCGGCGTGCTTTTTGGCTTGTATGACTACAAATTTGAAGTTTTGGCCTTGCTGCAGCATGTGCAGCACCTGGAAGAGCGCTTTGGCGTGGGCCCGCATACCATATCTGTTCCCCGCCTGCGCCCGGCAACCGGCGTTAGCCTGGATAATTTCCCCTATCTGGTCAGGGATGCCGATTTTGCCAAAATAATTGCCATATTGCGCCTTGCCGTACCGTATACCGGCTTGATTTTGTCTACCAGGGAAAGCCCCGCCTTTCGCGACCGCCTGATAAACTACGGCATTTCCCAGATTTCCGCCGCCAGCAGCACGGGCGTGGGAGGATATAAGGAAGAAGAAGAAGAGCGCAGGGCTGCAGAGGACGACGATGCACCGCCGCAGTTTGCGGTGGATGACCACCGCAGTGTGGATGAGGTTATGAACAGTGTTTGTGCATCGGGCTATCTTCCCAGTTTCTGCACGGCATGCTACCGCCAGGGCAGGACAGGCGACCGTTTTATGTCTCTCGCAAAAACGGGCGAGATCCAAAATGTCTGCCAGCCCAATGCCATTCTAACCTTTAAAGAATACCTGCTTGATTATGCATCGCCTGCCACACGCGAGCTGGGTGAAAAAGTTATTGCCGAACATTTGGCGGAGATAAAAGACGAAAAGGTACGGGAACTGACGAAAAAAAGACTTGACCGGATTGAACAGGGCGTGCGGGATTTGTACTTTTAGGCAGGGGAAAAGGAAAGGCAGCGCGGGCGTTTGCCTTGCGCTGCTTTCTTCTTATCGTATAGGAAATTATACCCTGACCTGCCCTTTCTATCCGACCCCTTAATCTTGCAGGGCGGTCAGAACCGCAGGTCCGTCGAAGGGGCGGCAACCCCTAAAGAACAATATTGTTGACAAGTTTAACCTAACACAGGTAAGTGAAGAAAGGACGGTTTGAAAAGGGAATTAGTATGAGGGAGATGTATGATTATTTCTATCAAAACGGCAAAGGACATCCCAATTGCCTTGATAATATCAACGCCTGTTTAAAGGCAAAACATTCAATTATTCATCCCGTTAACTTTTTTATGCATACAAGAGTCAATTCGGACGGAAGCATTTCCGTGGAGGAGCCTGACTTATACCAACCTTTAGCGATTGTCTTATAAGTATTTTGATGATAATATAGGACTGTATGGTCGGTATCAGCCTCGGCAATAAGCCTTCCTGTGCTTTCTAAATGGAAGGTGCGATTTTTTGTCTGTGGTCGCAGCAGGTTTTTTTGTTTTATTGATGAAATAACTATTGCTATGATGACCAACTGCAAAGGGCTTGCCGGGCGCCGGCAATGCGGGAGGGCATTGTATTGATTGAAATAAAAAACCTGACCAAGATCTTTACGGTCGCTAAACAAAAAATAACCGCTTTGGATGATGTCAGCCTTACTGTAAAAAAGGGAGAAATTTTCGGCATTATCGGTCTGAGCGGGGCAGGTAAAAGTACACTGATCAGGTGTATCAATATGCTGGAAAAACCGACGGCAGGCTCAATTATGGTGGACGGCCGGGAGATTACCACATTTAAAAAACATGAGTTGAGAGCTGCCCGGCAAAAAATAGGCATGATTTTTCAGCATTTTAACCTGTTGTCCTCCAGGACGGTTTTTGGCAATGTCATGTTCCCCCTGGAAATTGCCAAAGTGCCTCACAGGAAGGCTGTCAAGCGGACCCTTGAACTTTTGGAACTGGTGGGACTGACCGAGAAAGCGGAAGCCTACCCAAGCCAGCTGAGCGGTGGGCAAAAACAAAGGGTCGGCATTGCCCGGGCGCTGGCCAACAACCCGAAGCTGCTCCTGTCCGATGAAGCCACCTCGGCCCTTGACCCCCAGACCACCCGGTCTATTTTAAAGCTGCTCAGGGATATCAACAGCAAATTCAACCTCACTATTTTACTTATTACCCACGATATGAACGTAATCAAAGAGGTATGCGACCGGGTGGCGGTGATTGACAATTCCCGCATTGTCGAGGTAGGCGATGTCCTCAACGTTTTTGCCGCTCCCGGTTCGCCAGTTGCGCGCAGTTTTGTTGAAACGGTAATCGGCAAAGAGCTTCCTACTGAATTGCTGCAGGGTTCCGGGACAGGTGACGGGCAGACTGAGGCTGTGCTTGTCCGGGTTGCCTTTATCGGCGCTTCGGCAGGCGAACCTGTGATTTCTTCCATGATTCGCAAGTATGATATTGCTGCCAATATCCTTTACGGCAACATCGACCGGATTAAAGACATACCTTTTGGCAACCTGACTCTGGAATTGAGCGGGCCGTCCCGGGTACTGCAAGATGCCATGGATTATCTGCGCAGCCGGGGTTTGGAAATAGAGGTGTTAAATAATGTTTGATGCCTGGCTAGTGGAAAGGTTGCTTTTGGCTACCTGGGAAACTGTCTACATGGTTGTCTTGTCAACTGTTTTCAGTTATTTGCTCGGACTGCCCCTGGGTGTTATACTGGTTGTTACCTCACCGGGCCATATCATGGAAAACAAGCCAATTAACCGGGTGTTGGGGTGGATTATCAATGCTGTGCGTTCGATACCTTTTATTATCTTTTTAATCTTAATTATTCCCATAACCCGCCTGCTGGTGGGGACATATATCGGCACCGTGGCTTCCATAGTACCGCTTACTTTGGCTGCCATACCCTTTGTCGCCCGCCTGGTGGAAACTTCGCTGAAGGAAATTGAATGGGGCTTAATTGAAGCGGCCTTGTCTATGGGGGCAGGTACCTGGTCAATTATTACCAAAGTTATGCTGCCGGAAGCCAAACCTTCCTTAATTTTAGGTGTTGCCATAACAGCCATCAGCCTGGTGGGCTACTCGGCCATGGCTGGAATTGTAGGGGGAGGTGGTCTTGGTACACTGGCTTATTATTACGGCTACCAGCGCTATGACAATTCAATTATGTGGCCGACAGTGATTGTCCTGATCATACTTGTTCAGGGAGTGCAAATGCTTGGCGATAATCTCGCCCAAAGAATCAATAAAAAGAGGGGGTAGTAATAAATGAAAAAACTTATTGTACTGATATGTTCTCTGGTGTTGTTTACGGCTGCCCTGGCCGGTTGCGGAGGCAATAATTCAGGCGATAATGACGCCGGACCCGGAAAGCTGGTGGTGGGGGCTACCGCAAAACCGCACGCGGAAATTCTGGAAGTGGTTAAGCCGCTGCTGGAAAAAGAAGGCATCGAGCTTGAAATTGAAGAGTTTACGGATTATGTATTAATCAACCCGGCTTTGAAGGATAAAACAATTGCTGTCTCTTATACACATCT
>DGEC01000057.1:468-9956 GCA_002385745.1 Firmicutes bacterium UBA3936 | reverse complement strand
GTCCAGACCGTTGCATAACCCAGGGCTGCAATGGCAAGCAGAATATTTTCCGCCGCCGCGCCATAGTCCTTCAATTCAAAGGACACCTTCATCGGGCCAAGTTCCTGACGCTGGGATACCAAAAGGATTAGTACAGGTGCTGTTGCAATGCCTTTATGCGGGATTATCTCTGCAATTTTAGCCCGCAGGTCGGCATCCGTCACGATAAGAAAACTTTGTGTCTGTAAATTTCCGGCAGACGGCGCCTTTATTCCCGCTGTCACAATTTTGATCAGGTCCTCGCGCGGCACGGGCGTATCCAAAAACTCACCGCGATAACTGTACCGCTTGTCAACCACATCAAAAAAGTCCATTAAACGGGCCTCCTTTCCTCCGTAAAGCGGTTGTTTATTAAGATACTCTTCCCGCAGGATACCGTAGAAAAATTCACTGTACCACATTTTCCGGTCGCCAACCCTGTCAAAACGGTTTTTGATAAAATGCCCTTCCCGGCGCATGCCGACTTTCTCCATGACCCGGGCGCTAGCAATGTTGTCGGCGTTGCATTCGGCATGGATGCGGTGCAGTTCCAGGTCCTCAAAGCCAAATTTCAGAAGTGCCTTGACAGCCTCGGTGGCATAACCCTGATTCCAGTAATCCCTGTGAATATACCAGCCGAGCATGGCGGTGGCACGTTTCTCGTCATCCATATACAGGCCGCAGTTGCCGATCATTTTTCCGTTTTCCTTCTTGAGCGTAATGGCAAATTCATAAACTCTCGGCGGGTCTTCCTTCCACCAGTTTTCGTACATTTCCAGAAATTTTCTTGCCTCTTCCGGTGTAAAGGGGCCAAAAATCGTATACACCATATTTTCCGGTACGGAAGTGTAGCTGTAATATGCCTCAAAATCCCCTGTGCCAAGCGGGCGCAGTACCAGTCTCTCTGTTTCAAGTCTTAGCATTTTGTTGCGTCTCCTCTCCTAAATAAAATAAATATTACCTTTCCGGATTCCCGGATAATACTGTTCTTTGGTTTTTACAATATAACCTGCAATTCCCTTAGGTGGCGGATTTCATAGCGCGGCTTAAGTCCACTGCCATTTACCCGTCCCTGCGGGTTGTACCAGCAGGTATCAATTCCATAATTATGCCCACCCTGGATATCAGAAGAAAGGGAGTCTCCGACAATTAATGCCTTTTCTTTATCGGAACATGCTATTTTCCGGAAAGCGTAATCAAAAATGCCGGCGCCGGGTTTGCTGCAGCCCGCTTCTTCCGATGTAACAATTTCATATATATAATCCCTAAGCGGTGATCTTCCAATCCTTTTAAGCTGTACTTCCGTTAGGCCATTGGTAATGATTGCAACCCGGTACTTCGCAGACAGATACCGGCAGGCCTCCTCCGCCCCCTCAATAAGAAAGGCTGCGTCTCCCAGATGCTTTAAATAAACAGTGCTGAAATCCTCTGAGCTAACCTGCAGATTCCTCCCCGCAAACAATTGCTCAAATCTTACGGTGCGCAGGCTTTTGCTGTCAATTTTCCCCTGTTCATAATCAAGCCAGATCCGGTCGTTAATCAGGCGAAACCTCTTAAGTTCAGCCGTGTTATAGGGAATCCTAAAATGCTTGTATGTTTTCTCCAGGGCATATGCTTGAGCTCTATCGTAGTCAAACAGCGTTCCGTCGGCATCCAGTAAGACGACATCATACTTCACATTTATCCTCCGTAACTAAAATTTTACACTCTATATTACCGGCAATTCAAGAGTCAAACAAATTGATTATTAATCTCATTATTGATAAGCTGTAATGAAGTCTATACGTTGCTTTTTTTTGGCGGCAAGCTCTTTTTCTACATTCTGCAGATTCCTTTCCAGCCTCTGCAATACCTGCCGGACCAGGGATTTCATTTTGCTTACTTGCTTGCGTGAATGATTTATACGGGACTGGACAACCCAGTCTACAATCAACCCGTCGAAAAAGTAATCGGCAAACCTGGCAAAGGAGTCAATTTCTATGCGGATATCGGGCAGCTGCGTTTTTACATCCTGCAGTTCACGCGAAAATCGTTCTAGGGCTGCCTGAGTCTTGTTAATAGCTTCTTCAGCATCATCTATTTTGGAGTGTTTTATTGCCGTGGCCAGCATACCGCCTCCCAGCATGTCCCATGCGCCCCAGTTGCCGGCGCTTCCTAAGGCATCGCCTGCCTCTGTCAGATTATCCAAAACTTCCCGGCCGGCGATAATTGCTTCTTCCAGTTCTTTTTTATTCGCTTCAAGGTTTGCCAGCTCTTCTGCCAGCGTCAACAGTATTTCCACCTGGGGGCTCTCTGCCGCTAAAATAAGCTTTTCTTTTTCCTGCAGAAGCTTGGCATATTCAGCCTCAGCGCCCCGCAAAGTCTTTAATTCCTTAAGCAGTTTGTTTTCATCTGCTGTTAATTCCCGCAGTACCTGCTTGCACTGCTCGTATTGCAAAACAGCCGCCAGCAGCTCCTGGCGCTCTTTTTCCAGCTGCTGCTCTTTACTGCCTAAGATACTGTAAAATAAGGCTGTAATGCTTATCCCTTCAAGCTTCTTTACATCACTGTCTTCTTTCTGCAACTGCCGCTGCAATTTTTCATAGCGGCTTTTCTCCCTGGCCAGCTTTTCCCGCACATTTTGCAGATCGGCTGTTAATTTCTGCTTGCGCCTGATTTTTTGAACTGCTGCCAGTATTTTTTCACTTATCTCCTGCACAGCTCTCTCCTTTCGGGTTTTGATATTAAACTACTGCAAAAATCCATCATTTCCTGCCGGCAGTATTCCGCGCTTCTACTAATGATACACCCCCACCGAATAGGAAAAAGCAAATCAAGGCTGATATAATTACCGAATGAGAAAAAAAGAGCGAAGTTTTATGTAAAATTTTTAAAACTTTCGCTCTTTTTTCAGGCAAATATTATCTTTAGCCGCCTAAATCCGCTAATTTTTCTTCTTGCTCGGGTCTACCCAATCCAGATCGGCGCGAGCCAGTCCAAAGGGTTCGCCGCCCTCCGGAACACCCCACATCGGTGGCGGAGGCGGAGCGTCTTTTTCGTCCCCGCTCGGCGCAAATCTCTTCATCATTTCCGCCATGCGGGCTTTTGATTTTTCTTCACGCTCTGCGGCAGTCAGGGTATAGTCCTCAATAATTTCGTGCTGTGCCCGCAGCTGAGCCGCCCATGATGAAGGATCACGCGACGGCAGGACGATGACACGTCCGTTTTCTATACCTTCTTTAAGAATTTCTGCCAGTTCAACAGGGTCAATACCCTGGGCATGAATGGCACGGAGGGTTTTCATTGTCCCTTCACTGACATGGTAGCCCGTATTCCTCAGGTGCGCGGGGCGATACTTCTCGGCATCGCCGATGTTTGATCTGATGTTGCCGGGGCAAAGCACTGTCGCGCCTCCACCGTAAGGCTTAAGGGCATCGGCATAGGAATACATCAAATTGTTGACAGCAGCTTTGGCGGCAGAGTAAGGTCCGGTGGTAGGACCTGCCATAAACGCACCCATGGAGGAAGTGGTAACAACGTGGAATTCAGTCTTATTCGCATACGCCTTGATCATGCGGGGCACAAAGATAAGCAGGCCGTTGACAACATGGTCAAGGCAAACACCCATGACCCAGTCGAAATCGTCAAAGGTGGATGCTTCAATCGGTCCGAATGAGTTGACGCCTGCCGTCTGGATAAGAAGGTGTGGCGGGCCGCCGAAAACCTCCTCGACCTTGTCGGCTGCAGCTTTGTACTGCTCGCGGTCTGTGAGGTCAGCTTGAATGGCCAAAATGTCTTCCCTCTTGATGCCGTAATTTACCAGTTCTTCTACAGCTTGATCAAGGGCTTCCTGGCGAACGTCCGCGATGGCAACTTTCATGCCGGCCTTGCCGAAAACTTTAGCCTGGCCAAGACCTGCGCCGGAAGCACCGCCGGTAATAAAACAAATTTTCCCGGCAAAATCTTTCATATCCTACACTCCCTTGCTATAATTTTTGCGGTTGAAAGGCGGCGGGCAGCCGCGTTTCAGGCCGCTTTTTACTTTATATTAATATATTATCATCGTTTCAGACATAAGACAATCTATTGTTTAGTATAACATTCCGCAGAAATCCTGAATCAATACCCCCCTTTAGACGGCCAAAACAGCTTACCTGGCAATAGTCATGTAACAGCCCTGGAGCTGCGTCGGGAAGTCGCTGTAGTACAGGCAGGCATTGTCAAAAGTACCTATGTAGTCATCCCCGAGCATCTTGTTCAGGTGGGAGCGTATGGTAAACTCGGGCAGCTTGCCTATGAGGCGCTCACCGTCAAAGAGGAAGCTCACCTGCACAGGAGCGGCAAACGTGCCGTCGTGTGTAAAATCCCCGCCTGAAGTTATCCAAACAAATACTGCCTTGCGGCCGTCAAGGGCTTCTTCAAGGTTCCGCGAATCCGTACGGAATCTCAACGGCGCACCGGCTAATTCCGGTATACCGTCAATATCACCCGAGGCGGAACCTGTATGCGGCAGATTGTACAGGGCCGCATTCCTTTTGTCGGTAAATACATTGATTAGCTTGCCGTTTTCAATCATGACACAGCGGTCATCCGGCATTACAACGCCTTCCATGTCAAAGAAAGCCTGATTTGCAAGCCGGGGATCCCTGTTCTGCTCCAGAGTAATTTTTTCATTAAACAGTTGCCGGCCAATTTTGCCGCTGAAAAGAGAGCTGCCCGTGGCATACCGCTCACCGTTAAGATTATCTGTTAAAAAACCTACTGCCAAGGAACCGAGGGTAAACACCGGCAATATATCTCCTTCCGGCAGTTCCACCCGCCGGCGGTTGGCCTCCAGAAAAAGCCGGTTAAAAGCCCAGAATTTTTCCGGGTTAAAACGGCGGCCCCGGTAACTTAATGAACCGTCCATCAGATTTGCCGATTTCTTCTCTTTTAAAACAAGTCCCAAGGAAAAATAGGCATCTTTATGCTTCAGGTCCAAGCCCTCTGTGTTGTGCATATGCAAAACAACTTCATTAAAGGACATGGTTTCACTGAAATCAAAATCCGCATACTCCCGGCGCAGGATATCCAGAACGGACTCCGCATGCCCGAGAAGTTCCTCCTGGCTCATAAGACCGGCGGTATAATCACGGTGGTCGGTTTTATTGCCTGAAAGAGAATAGGGGTACTCAATACCTGCGCTTAAATTATCAATTGCATTGTCAAGCAGAACACTGTCCGGAACATCTCCTATGCTGCCCGCTATCCCAATCTTGCCGTCCTTATAAACTCTGACTCCCTTGTTTATGATGTCCCTGACCCGGACAGCCTCAATACCGGTATTGCGAATCCTCACCGCCGCCTGTTTGCTGTTTAAGGCAAGAAACTCCTGATTCATTTTTCCCCTCCCCCTACTGAACATTAAGCTTCCTAACCCTGGTGTAGGGCCCGCCGAAGCCAACAGGCAGTCCCTGCTGCTCCATCTTGCCGCAGCCTCCGCCAAAGGTATGCATTTCAAACTCGGCACTTACCGCATCAACTTCAGCCAGAGTTGCAAACACATTGCCAGTAATCACAGATATTTTTACCGGTTGTGTAATACGGCCGTTTTCAATCAGATAAGCCCGGGCTGGAGCCATGGTAAAGGTTGACATCCCGGAACCGTGATTTACGGTATCCACAAAAATACCCCTGTCCATCTCGGCAAGTATCCCGGAAAGCGGCCGGTCGCCTTTTTCAATATAAGTTGTCGTCATGCGTACAATGGGCTCAAAGGCAAAGCTCATAGCCCGAGCATTGCCCGTGAGAGGCTCGGCGAGCTGCGCTGCCGTTGCGGCGCTGTGCAGCCGGCCGGTAAGTTTACCCTTTGCAATAAGATATGTTTTTTTAGCCCCGGTGCCTTCATCATCATAAGGCGTATAGCCGGCGCCCGGGTACATACCGTCATCGACAATGTTTAACAGTTCAAGGCCGACAGTCTTCTCCAGCGGCCACTCCGCCATCATCGCTTCGTCGCCGACCATAAAATCCGACTCGCTCTTATGCCCGAAGCTTTCATGGGTAAAAATTCCTGCCGCCAAAGGGCTTAACAGCACCGGATATTCACCGGGAGTTACGGGCTTTGCATCCCGGGTATATTGAATGTTTTTTTCAATTTCCGCAGCAAAATAATCCTTTGTGTCTTTCAGGTTTTCAAAAAACACGTCTCCCTTTACTACGGCCATCCGGTCTCTGTTGTCGCCGCAAACAAGATCCAGGCTCAAGAATATGCCGCAGTTCTGCTTATCAAAAGTAACCTTGGTCCCTTTTGATGAATAAATGCTTTTGACTGCCCTTTCATCAGAATAGTAGGAGGCATGGTGAACAATGGCCGGGTCTGACATGAGTGAAATAAACTCTTCCAGCAGAGCCTGTTTTTCCTGCACGGGTATGCCGGCTATAGACTGTTTGTCATAACGGATGACAGTGTCCCGGTTTATTTCAAAAGCCTTAACGATCGGATGTTCCAGGATTCTGGGATTGGGAACAGCCATTTTGGCCAGGGCATCAATATGGGCTTGTATATTGTCCAAATCCGTTATAGAGGCATAATACCAGCGCTGCCCGTCAAATACCCTGATGAAAGCCCCTTTATTTTCGCGGACCTTCTGCTCCTGCAGGGTGTTCTTTTTAAAGCTGATAGTGGTATAATTATACTCTTCTATACGGACATCTACATACAAACCCTCAGGATATTCAAACATTGCAAACCTCCTTGCCCAATCATTTTTATGCTTCCGAAAGCCAAAATCTGTGATACTCCTGTAATCCCCGCCACGTATTAGTACCACTATATTCCATAACAGGCATACAATACCTTTCATAAAAATTAAGAGCTATAGCCGCTTTTCCGCCTATATTTTTTTGTCCGCTCGTCATCAATAATTCCCTGCCAGTTCAGGCCAAAGCCGAAATCATAGGTGTTTCCGGCCGTATCAACATAGCATTCCATATCATGCGGCACATCCTCGTATTGTTCTTCCACGGTCTTCATATTTGCCGGCATCTGCGCAGGCAAAAGGCCTGACGGTTCGGCAGCGCCACTGATGATATCGAGAATGGCCTGCACGGTAACGCCAAAATCAACCAGTATGGCATCAACGACAGGCTCAAACTCGGCCATAACGGTGGGATTGGCCATTTTCAGCACGACAACAACGGGGCTATCCGCCATTTTTTCCCTTGTCTCAAGCACTGTTTGCAGGTCGGAGCTGTTAACAATAAAAGCCATTTTGTTCTTGTAGCTGCGGTTTTTGACTTTGCCCGGCCTGTCATCCCCGGCAATACTGGGATCCCGGGCATATTCCGCCCGGTAGGGCCCGTACTGCAGGCTGATGGGTATATACCCGCTTCCGCCGTTTTTTGCATCCTCCTGGCTGTAGCCGCCCCGCAAAGTGTTGTTCGGGCTTTCTATAAAGACCAGGGCACAGTCCGCCTCCTTTGGGTTGTCTGTCAGGTGGAAGTATTTCTTTACAATCCCTATATTCACCGGGTAATCGTAGGATTCGGCAATGGGATTGCCCATCCAGTCCTTTTGCTGCGGGCGGTAGCTTTTAGGAATATAAACTCTTGCACCTTTCTGCAAGGGCAGGGTACATCTTTGGTTTTTCAGCATGACAATTGATTTTAGCTGTGCTTCGTAGCCCAGGGCCATAAACTCGCTGTTTCCCACGATTTCGGCGGACTTTTGCGGGTCCAGGTAGGGGTTTTCAAAGAGACCGAGCCTGAACATATTGGCAAGCAGCCTGACAGCCGATTCTTCAAAACGCTTGCGCATAAACGCTTCACCGTATTCGGCCGCACCAAGGCGGTAGGCTTCAAGAACGGGTTCAATCTCGTTGTTGCCCCCGAACTGGTCCACTCCTGCCATGATGATTTTCAGGTGTCTCTGCGCCGTGGTGTAGCCTTCCTCTACCCCCCAGCAGCGCCACCCTAAACCGTCCTCAGTCGGCGGTTCGGGTCCCGTGATCCCCCAGTCAGTGCAGACCACTTCGTCGTAGCCGAACTCCTGGCGCAAAAGGTCGTTTATGATATAAGTACTGTAGGAATTGCCCACATTCTCCCCGTATTTTTTGTCCTGGTTGTAAGAAACGGTGTAGTAGGGCATGACGGCTGCCGCTTTCTCCGTGCCGCCGTCCAGCCGGAAAGCACCTTCCGTAAAGGGCCGCAGGTGCTCCCTGAAATTGTTGCCCGGATACACGGCATATTTGCCACAGCCAAAATGCCCGTCCCTTCCTCCTTCTCCACTGCCTCCTCCCGGCCAGTGTTTAACCATGGCCACAATACTGTCCTTGCCCCAGCCGTTTTCGCTTTCTTCATCGCTTGTGGTCTGGTATCCTTCCACAACGGCTTTTGTCATGTCTACAGCCAGATCAGGATCCTCGCCAAAGGTACCGTTAAAACGTCCCCAGCGGGGGTCTGTCGCCAAATCAATCTGCGGCGACAAAGCGGTGGTTATACCCAGCGCCCTGTATTCCTTTGCCACCACTTCGCCAAAAGTCCGCGCCAGTCCGGGATCAAAGGTAGCAGCCAGACCCAGCGCCTCCGGCCACATGGATATTTCCCCGCCGGCGCCGGCACTGTATTCTTTGCCGGCATCACTGCCATGCCGCGGATCGGAGCTTATATTGACAGGAATGCCAAGCTCCGCTTCCTCGGCCAGCGCCTGCAAGTTATTGCTCCACCTGGCCGCAGTCTCGGCATTTTCCACGGCAGTAACCAGGATATGGCGCCCATGCGCTTTTATGATGAAATCTTTTTGCTGGTCCGTCAGATCCCAGGGTTCCGCCCCGCTTTCTTCATACTCCTTTCCGTTATAGGTACCGCCAAACCAGCCGCCTGCCGCCGGCACCGCCTGGTGGCCGCTGTGCAGCATCAGCCCGGCAATCTGCTCTATGGACATCCTTTTCGCCAGGTCCTTTGCCCTCTCCCGGGCGGGAAGGCGCCAGTCTTCATAGGGATCAAGCTTGCCGTTCTTGTTTAAATCCTTAAAAGCAAAACCGTCCTCCGTCAAAATTTTTACACCTGAAGATGTGCAAAAAGACAGCGTTTTCCCGCCGGCATTTTTAACTGTCGAAATATTGCCAACATTCATGACAGACCATTTCTTATCTTTCATATTGTATACCCCCATGTTCCGGTTTTCGCTTCCTTTCCAGCATCTAGGTATTCTTTGCCGGTTGTTCGCTTGAATCCTGCCGGTTTTATAAATTTATTTCCTTTTTCTTTTATGTTGCAATATATGCAAATTATGCCTGTCATATTGTTTACTTTTGAGATGCACGGCTGCTCTGCAAAGTACAGCGGCTTGTTTAAACTCTAGATTTCATTTACCGTAATTGTTCCCCATTCAAGGATAATATTCAGGTTGCCGCCGCCTTCACCCCATTTGAGGTGTCCTTGATACAGCGGGTTTCCACCGGCCGGGTCATCCAATATTTCCTTAACATCCCAGTTCACATTGCCGCGCA
>DGEC01000057.1:0-217 GCA_002385745.1 Firmicutes bacterium UBA3936 | reverse complement strand
AGTGGCCGGAACCGCTGATTTCCACATCTATTCCCGCAGGCAGCAACAGAGTGTGCCGGAGTGTACTGACATATGGCTTGTAATTCCCCTGCCAGGCAGGAGATAAATACTGTATAAACAGGGTATCCCCTTCCCGGTGAATACCGGTCTGGATCTGTTTCAGCAAGTCTTCAGCTTCCTACCTGTCTGCAGCGTATATGGCAGCCTGCCCGAAACT
>DGEC01000124.1 GCA_002385745.1 Firmicutes bacterium UBA3936 | reverse complement strand
AGATGTGTATAAGAGACAGGGTCAATATCCAGATCCTCTCCAATTTCATTTAACGATTCTGCAATTAATTCAGCATTATGGCCCTGTTCCCTTTTTTGCTGCCGGCTGCGCCTGCGCCGGTTATCGGTAATTATCACCTGCTCCGACCCTTGTACCGCTTTTTGCCTGACTTTTTCCTGTATGCGGTTTAAAATTGTCGGATCAACACCCTGTACTTTCACAAATATCACTTCCCAAAAAAACCATACATAAACCTTTAAGTTTTTAATCGGCAGCTACCACCGGAACTTAACGGCAGATAAATATGTATAAAATCCAATTCGCTGCTAAAGTTTTTATATTTTGTGCCGAAAAGTTTAACAGAAACCCTGTATGGATGAGAGGTGAAAAAATGAAAGTTGATGCAAGCGTCCCTCACCTGTTTGAAAGAAGGATCCAGCCCGCAGCGGCAGTCCCCCGGCAGCCTGTAAAACAAGAGCAGGAAGCTGAACAGGTTTATCCCTTTAGCAAAGAAGAAATCCTCGGAACAGTTGGACAGTTAAACAAAACCACAGAAGCTTTAAATATCGGCTTTCGCTTTAAATTCCATGAAGGGGCTGACCGCTATATGCTGCAGATTGTTGATATTATCACAAATGAGGTCATAAAGGAAATCCCTCCCCAAAAACTACTTGACCTAGCCGCCAGCATCAGAGAAATGATCGGCCTGCTGCTTGATAAAAAAATATAAAAACGGGGGTAAAAACATGATAAATCCCACTCAAGCATATATGAAGAACCAGGTAAATACTGCTTCTCCCGAACAGCTTGTTCTGCTGCTTTATAACGGAGCGCTGCGTTTTATCAGGCAGGCCCGCATGGGAATGGAAAAGAAGCAAATTGAACAAAGCCACAGGGCAATTATCAAAGCGCAAGACATTTTGCAGGAATTGATGGGCAACCTGGATTTCAGTCAGGGTGAAATTGCGCAGAGTCTGTACGCGCTTTATGACTATATATATCGCTGCCTGCTTGAGGCAAATATAAAGAAAAGCACCTCCCCTCTTGATGCGGCGGAAAAAATGCTTACCGAACTGCGTGACACCTGGGCGGAAGCATGCCGGCTGTCTTAGCAATAGGCTGACAGCCTTTTTTATTTTAATTAAAGTACGTTTTTCCCCTAAAGTATCCGCCCCTGCTGCCGATAATCTGAACAGACAGCACCGATATGGAGGGTAAATAATGAGCAGGGAAATTGCAGTACTTTGCGATATACGGGACACTCTCCTGCAGCTGCAAAAGGTCAGCAAAGAAGAACGGCAAGCCGTAATCAACAATGATGCCCGGCTGCTTGAGCAGGCCTGCCGGCAAAAAGAAAAGCTGGAGAAGGATCTCATCCGGCTGGAGGAAAAGCGTCTTGCCCTGATAAAGGAGCGCACCGCCTCGGAACTTGCTGCCAAAGCCGGCGGCAATGCCGGAAAACTGCAACTGCTGGCAGCCGAAATCAAAAACCTCCTAAGAGAAGTACATGCTTTGCAGACAACCAATAAGCTGCTTATACAAAGCGAACTTGCTTTGTGGGAGCAGGTGAAAGCAGTCCTTTTCCCGCAGCATGTATCCTATACGGCAGCAGGAAAGACAGCCGGGAAACAGACTGCACAGGTTATTACCCGCCTTGCCTGAGGCAGAAGAGGAGGAAAAAATGTCTACATTTTTCGGTTTGAATATAGCACGCCTGGGAATGCAGGCACAGCAAAAGGGGTTGGAAGTAACAGGCCACAATATTGCCAATGCCAATACAGAAGGCTACAGCCGTCAGGTTGCCCACATGACTCCGACACCTGCCATACCCTATGCCTTTAAAGGCATGCTGGGCACAGGAGTGGTGGTTGATGAAATAAAACGCATCCGCGATCTGTTTTTGGACAGGCAGATCCGTAAAGAACAGCATACACTGGGCCAGTGGGAAACCCGCGCCACTTATTTAAGCCAAATAGAGCAAATATTTATGGAACCGACGGAAAACGGTTTTAACGCGGTGCTCTCAAGTTTCTTTGACAGCTGGCAGGAATTAAGCATAAACGCCGAAAACTCCTCGGCCCGCTCGGCCTTGATTGAAAAGGCCAATCTATTGCTTAATGCCGTCAAACATACCTATAACAGCATGGCTGCAGTCCGCAATGACCTAAAAGCCCACATAGAAATAAAAGTCGAAGAAATAAACAGCCTTGCCAGGCAGATCAGTGATTTAAACAAGCAGATCACCCGCCTGGAAACAAGAAACGACCAGCCAAGCGACTTAATGGACCGCCGTGATTTGCTTTTGGAACAGCTGGCAAAAATAATCAATTTCGAAACCTCAAGCAACCCAAACGGCAGCATCAATATTATAATCGGCGGACGCACGCTGGTACACGAAAACAACTATTACGAACTGACAACCATCCCTCCCGAAGACAGCGACCCGAACTGGCCTTCCTCTCCGCAGATCGTCTGGGCCAAAGACGAGCGTCCCGTTTACGTCACCAACGGGGAAATCTACGGTTTAATCCAGGTGCGGGACGGCAATCTCCGCCGCTATATGGAAGATTTTGAAAGTCTCGTCTGGGCCATAGTTGACGGCGTAAACGAATATCACAGGCAAGGCCTTGATTTGGAGGGCAATAACGGTGGAGATTTCTTTACAGGCGATCACCTGCTGACCTTGCAGGTTAATAATGACATAGTCTATAATCCGGAAAAAATCGCCGCGGCTTATTTAGAGTCCGGCGAAAATCCCGGCGGTGGTCCGCCCTATCCCGCCAACGGTGCCAATGCCATGCGCATTGCCCAGTTGCGCAACGAGCGCTACGGTATAGATATGACAAAGAACATCAGGGAACGCCTTGTCGCCGATCCTGACGGCTCTACCACGCTGGAACTTTTCTACCGTGACAGCATCGCCCGCCTGGGCGTAGACGGCCAGGAAGGCACCCGTTTGACGGAAAACCAGAAGGCCATGCTCGAGTTAATGACCAGCCGGCGTCTTTCCATCTCCGGTGTTTCCCTGGATGAAGAACTGGCCAATATGGTGCAGTACCAGCTGTCCTATCAGGCCTGCGCGCGCCTGGTAACGGCGCTTGATGATATTTACAATACCTTGATTAACGACATGATAAGGTAAGGGGGACATTCACATGAGAGTTACCCATAGAATGATAGCCAATACGGTTATTCGCAATGTTAACCGCAACCTGGCCCAAATGACCCGCTACCAGGACATGCTTTCCTCGGGCAAAGCCATAAACAAACCCTCCGATGACCCTGTTAGAATTGCCCGCATAATGGGCTATCAGGCTTCACTGCAGCAAAACAAGCAGCACCAGCGCAATATTGATGCCGCCATGTCCTGGCTGGATACAACGGAAGACGCCCTCTCCGGCATGACTGACGTCCTGCAGCGCGCCCGGGAACTTGCCGTTTCCGGCGCCGACGGCCCAAAACCGCCGGAATCCCGCCGGGCCATTGCCAAAGAAATTGATGAACTGGTGGGTGTCCTGGTACAACTTGCCAATACCAGTTTTGGCGGCCGTCACATCTTTGCCGGCTATCAAACAACAGCATCCCCCTTTAGTCGCGATAAAAGCCTCCTTGCCACAGAGCCCACCAGCGTTGTTTATCATGGCGACCGGGGTGAAATACGCTGGGAAGTTGCTCCCGGAGTAGAAGTTAAAGGCAATATTGACGGCGAGGCACTTTTAATGGACACCCGGATTTTTGAGTATATGGAAGACTTGATTGCCGGCCTTGAAAGCGATGATTTGGCTGCAGTTAACACTGCTCTCGGGAATCTCTCCGCCGGCATCGATATAATCCTGGACCACAGGGCCGCCTTGGGCGCCATCAGAAACGGCCTGGAACTGACAATGAACAAAACTACCCTGGAGGAACTGAACATCACTTCCCTGCGTAGCAAGCTGGAGGATATTGATTTTGCCGAAACATTTATGTATTACTCAACCATGGCAACCCTTTATACGGCATCCCTCTCGGCCGGCGCAAGAATTATGGTGCCGAGTCTCATAGATTTTCTGCGGTAAAGAGCTAAACAGGTGGTGTAAATAATGGAACAAAAAACAATTAAACTGCGTATGGACCCTCCCCTGCTGGGTTTTGAGGAGATTGACACCTACACTCTCCGTCCGGTACCTGAAAATCCCTACTTTTTCTGGCTGGAAGCAGAAAACGGACCGCAATTTCTCTTAACCAGGCCGGAGTACTTTTTTTCTGACTACCTGCAGCAGGTAAAACAGTACCTGATGTCGAACACAGCATATGTGGAAAAGAGCCTGGACGTGTTTGTCATAGTTATGCTGAAGGATAAAGTACAGGACATGACCGCCAACCTTATGGCGCCGCTTTTACTGGACTTTGAAACCCGGCAGGCAGGTCAATATGTACTGTATGATTCCCCTTACACCCCACGCCACCGCCTTTTCCCTCCACAAAAACGTCGCAACTGCGGCTAGGAGGAAGAAATGCTGGTACTGACCCGTAAAAAAGGCCAAGTACTGATAATTAACGACAACATTACAATAAAAGTTCTTGAAGTCAAAGGAGACCAGGTTAAAATAGGCATCAACGCACCCCGGCAAGTTTCCGTTCACCGGAAAGAAGTATACGCCGCCATCAAGGCGGCAAACCGGGACGCGGCAGTAAGCGGCGGCAGGCCTCCGGACCTTCCGTTGCCTGAAAAAAACAGTGTCTCAGACTTATGAAACCGGGACTTATAAGATAATCATGATCCGCAAAAAAAGGCAGGCTGATTGTAAAAAAATCAGCCTGCCTTTTTTGTCAAACAGCTTTCCCGGCACTTGCCGCCAGGCGGCGCCTTTATACTCTTACCGCTTTTTTCTGCATAAACCCGGTTAACTGCCTGATGCCTGCCGCCTGTGAAATCAATCTAAAGATTTCCTTCTTCCTGTCCCGCTGCCAGCAGGAACCGGCAAGGACAGTAAGGCCGCTTCCCTGCCAGCCCGCAGGATACATGGGTGTGGAAGGGCCGACCATGACAATTTCCCGTGCGCCGCTGCAGTGTGCCAGCAGGGAATCAATGGTGCCGTTAATGGTGGTTGTCCCGCTTAAAAGCACCACATCACAGGCCGGCAGCAGTTCGGGCTGCTTTTCCATGGGCTGCAGCAGCGGATCTTTGCTGTGCAGGGACATGCCTTTGTCAAAGGCAATTATTTTTTTTACCTTAGGGGAAATAGCCTTTGCCACCGGCCTGATGAGGCCGATCATTCCCACGGTGTCCTCCTGTTTTAGATCCATCCCAAACAGCTTGTCTGCATCATCGTCAGCGGGCAGTTCCTGCCCGCAGGCGGCTGCCGCCAGCACCGCCGAGGCAATGGAACGCTGCAGTGTACTTTTGCCGGCAACAATCCAGCCGGCAATTTCCTCCGCAGGACTGCCGATTGCTTCCTGGGTATACGGAAAAGCAGAACAACCGGCAGGCAAATCCTCCCGCAGGACGTAGGAAACTCCTACCTCACCGCTGTCCAGTTCACAGCCTACAAGAGAAATGCCGACTACCAGATCCTTTACCGCTTTTCCGGCCAACTGCGGCTTTGCAGCAGCCAGTACTTTTTCCATAATCATCTTTTTACCTCCTTGCCTGCCGGCAGGGCAGCCTACTCCATAAGTTCAATAAAGAGCACGTCATTGATTTTACCGCCGGCAATGGCCAAATCGGGAAAGGAACCGTTAATGGCGCCGGAAAGAGTGCCCCTGATTTCTCCGTTTGCCCGCTCCTGCGGCCCGACGGGAATATAGAATTTATCCGTAGCCACATAGCGGTAAGTCGCGTTTTCATTCCAGCCCACTGCGTTCAGGATTTCCGCGGCATTATGAACGGAATCGCTGACCACGGAATAAATCGCTTCTCCGGTAGCGGTGACGGCAAAAAAGAAATCAGTTACTTCCGTACCGCTTGCAGGGTTATATAAAACGGGTGCCTCCCCGGAGGTAAAATCCAGGATTACATACATTCCGGCCAGTTCTTCTGCAGCAAGGGTAACCGTGCTGCCGTCGCTTTTTGTGACTGTTACTTCGCCTTCCACTCCCCTGCTGAGAAAGGCCAGGACATAGTCCATGGAATATGCTTCCACGCTGTCGCTTTGATAGGAAACGGCTTGCGTCTGCGGCTTGGTTTCAGCCGTATAAAAGCCTTCGCGGGAGAAATTAAGCGCATTTTGCAAAAACACAATCCGCTCGGAGGGTTCCAGCTGGTCATAGGGGACCATCTTCTCCTTATAAGTAGGTTCTCCCTCCTTCGGTCCTTCACCTGCAGGAGGTGCATTGCTCTCGCCTTCCGTTTCATTTCCTGCTTCCCGGTTCCCACCGCCGCATGCTGCCAGCGTCAGTACAAGCAGTACAATCAGCAACAAAGACAATATCTTTTTCATTCTCCATTCCTCCACATCATAGTTTATGCCAACAGCGGCTCACAAAAGCGGACAGTATTAGTGCCCTCTTTTGCAGTATAAATCTTTATTTTCACCCCGTATGTCCTGCTTAAATTCTCCTCGGTCATCACCTCTTCCACCGGCCCCTGGGCAACCATTCCCCGGTGGCCGAGCAGCGCGGCGTGTGTGCCGATTTTCCAGACATGGTTGGGAGAATGGCTGGTCATTAGGATTGTCAAGCCCTTGCGGGCCAGCTGCGAGATTGTCCGCAGCACCATGGCCTGGTTTTTGTAATCCAGGTGTGATGTCGGTTCGTCAAACAGAATAATGCGCGTACCCTGGCATAATGTCCGGGCAATTAATACCAGCTGCCTTTCCCCGCCGGAAATATGCGTGTAGCTCTTGTCTGCCAGGTGGGCAATGCCAAGTTCCTCCATTATGCTTAAGGCCAGTTCCGTATCCTTGCGGGACGGGGTTTCAAAAATCCCCAAATGGGGAGTCCGCCCCATGCGCACCACTTCCAGGGAAGTATATGGGAAGGTGGCATTGTGCTCCTGAAAAACAATGCCAATGGTTCTCGCCAGTTCTGTCACCGAGTAGGAGCGGATGTCTCTGCCTTTCAGGTAAATGGCGCCTGTTTTCAGGGGGTAGCTCCCGGTAATGCAATTAAAAAGGGTTGTTTTGCCGCAGCCGTTTGGGCCCAAAAGACATAGGCACATTCCCTCCTCCACTTCCAGGTTGATGCTTTCCCAGACAAAATCCTGGCCGTTATAGGCAAAACCGGCATTGCGGATGGAAAGTATGCCTGCCACTAATTCCACCCTCCTTTTGTTTTGCGCAGCAGATAGGCAAAGACAGGCGCTCCGATAACAGCCGTCAGAATTCCCAGGGGTATTTCCGTCGCCGTCAGCAGGCGGCACAGATTGTCGATCAGGATCAGGTAACCGGCCCCGACCAGCATGGTTGCCGGAATTAAGACCCTGTGGTCCGGCCCTACAACCATCCGGCAAAAATGGGGTATAACCTGTCCCACCCAACCGATAATACCGCAAAAAGCAACGGCTGTAGAAGAAATTATGGTGGTGCAGACAATAATCATGGCCTTGATAGCTTCATTGTTAACCCCCAGGGAGCGGGCCTCCCGCTCGCCCATGGAAAGAACATTGAGCCGCCAGCGCAAGAGAAAAAGGCCTGTCATGGAAACCAGAATTGGGATGGTGGCAATTGCCAGATCCTTCAGCCCCACACTGCCCAGGCTGCCCATCAGCCAGAAAGTAATGGCCGGCAGTTTTTCTTCATCATCGGCCAGAAATTTCAAGAGGGAAAGCATGGCCTGAAAAAAGGTGGAAACAACCATGCCGGAAAGTACCAGCATTAAAACAGGCGTTACCTTGTAGATGCGGGCTGTAAGATAAGTAATGACCACTGCCAAAAGCCCGCTAATAAAGGCCAGAAACTGAATACCGATGGCAGGCAGCTCCAGTACCAGGCCTAAGGCCGCGCCGAAACTGGCCCCTGCGGAAACACCGAGAATGAAAGGACTGACCAGGGGATTTTGAAACATTCCCTGAAAAGAAGCGCCGGACATGGAAAGCCCCGCCCCCACAAGGGCGGCCATTATTGCCCGGGGTAGGCGCACCCGGATTATTTTTTTGCAAAAAATAATTCCCCCTTCCGCCGGCGCAGCCCTCTAAGCAACAAAAAAAACAGGGGCATCCCCCGCTCCAACCATAGTGGAATTCCTTTGCTAAATTGCGGGAGGCATATTGGTTGCCACATCTACCCGGCGGCCTTATGCACCGGCATGCCGCAAGGCCGCACACCCTTAAGCCGCAAGTCGGACTTAAAAAAGTTTCTTTGCAGTATTCTTACAAGCTTTCCCGCAGTACTCCGGGCTGCTACCGTTTCTTTATGTTCTGCTAAACATAACGATAGCAGTACTTGTCCTCTTTTGTCAAGAACAGTTTTAGTTATCGCTTCCGGTAAAATATGCGCACCCGGATATCCTTGCCTTCGGCCGGCGCTTCCCGCCGCCAAGGGCTTAGCGGACTGCCCGCCAAGCCACTTCATAACGGACACAAAAACCGCCTGAAAAAACAAGCGGTTTACGATCATAACACCGTCAGAATCCCCAGAGTCAAAGGGGACAGGTTAATTATGTTCATTGGCTAAGGAAAGCAAGTACTGACCGTATTCTGTCATATTATATTTCTCACCGATCGCGCGCAACTGCTCTGTATTGATAAAACCCCTGCGCCAGGCGATTTCCTCAAGACATGCGATATAAAAACCTTGCCTTAATTGAATAGCTTCTACATATTCGGCAGCTTTCAGCAAGCTTTCCGGTGTACCGGTATCAAACCATGCCATTCCCCGTCCAAGCGGAATAACTTTTATCTCCCCGCGCTCCAAATAAACATTATTAACAGCGGTAATTTCCAGCTCTTGCCTTTTTGACGGTTTAATACTTTTTGCTATTTCCACAACTTTATTGTCATAAAAATAGAGCCCCGGAACTGCATAATTTGATTTTGGCTTTTCCGGTTTTTCTTCTATTGATATAACTCTATACTCTTCGTCAAATTCAACAACGCCAAACGAGCGTGCATCTTTCACCGGATATCCGAAGATAACGGCTCCCTTCTTTAATTTCCTGGCATCCTGCAGAATGTTTGTCAGATTCTGTCCGTAAAAAATGTTATCACCAAGTATTAAAGCAACATTTTCATTGCCAATGAAATCTTCGCCTAGTATAAACGCATCTGCCAGGCCTCTGGGGGCAGACTGCACTTTATACCGCAATTCTATTCCAAGCCAGGAACCGTCCCCTAACAAACTTTCATAAGCCGGCGTGTGCTCAGGTGTGGAAATAATAAGTATTTCTCGAATACCGGCCAGCATAAGAACAGATAAAGGATAATATATTAACGGCTTATCATATACAGGCAGCAATTGTTTAGATACAGCCTTGGTAATCGGGTATAGGCGCGAACCTTTTCCTCCGGCCAAAACTATGCCTTTCAAAATTCATCTCTCCCTATATGTATATTATCTCTCTTTATTTCAGGATAATATCACAAATTCTATCGACATCCTTTAAATCCAAATCGGCATATAGAGGCAGCACTAATATTTTCTCAGCTATGTACTTGGCTGTTGGCGTTGTCTTGTCATCAAATCTGCCTTTATAACATTGAAAACTGCTGGTTAACGGGTAAAAATATTTTCTGGCGTATATGTTCTGCTGCCTTAACCTGTAAACAACTTCATCACGGCTGTATTTATAACCGTCAAATACCACCGGAAAATACGCATAATTGCTGGTAATCCCTTTTTGGGGTTCGGTTGGTATAGTTATACCTCTTATTCCATTTAATCTTTCTCTGTATCTCTCTACCACAGCTTTTCGCTTTTGTATCTGCTCTTGAACATGACGTAAATTACATATTCCCATGGCAGCTTGGAACTCATTCATTTTGGCGTTATAACCTATGTATTCAACTGAATCCTGCCCTGTAATGCCAAAATTTTTTAAAGCATTTATCTTCTTTGCTAAATTTTCATTTCGATAAGTCAAAGCACCCCCTTCAATAGTATTAAATACCTTTGTAGCGTGGAAACTGAACATAGAAATATCACCAAAATTGGCAACTCCCACTCCGTTTACAGTTACGCCAAAAGCATGGGCAGAATCGTAAATTACTTTTAAATTATACTTGCCGGCTATTCTCTCGATTTCATAGACATTGCATATATTGCCATAAACATGAACGGGTATAATGGCAGACGTCTTGTCTGAAATAAGTTTTTCGATTTTTTCAGTATCGATTGTATAATCATCCGGGTTAATATCACAGAAAACCGGTTCCAGCCCGTTTCGAACTATGGCATGAGTAGTCGAGGCAAAAGTAAACGGCGTGGTAATAACTTCTCCGGCAAGATCGAACACTTCTATTGCACATTCTAATGCTGAATGGCCGTTTGCAAACAAAGTTACAAATGGAGCACCCAAATACTCTGCCAGTTTATTCTCTAATTGCCTGTGCTTTTTGCCGTTGTTAGTCAGCCACCGGCTGTCCCAAAGATCTTTTATTTCTTCTATGTATTCAGTAAATTCCGGCATTGAGGGACGGGTGACCTGGATTGATTGGTCCATTTATTTCACCTGCGTAAATTATATTTAGATCTTTAGGGCCTTCATGATAAAGATTGGCCTGTTCAGAAATTCTCCCAAATGGTCCATTCTTTTTATATTTCTATCACTCAGTTCCTTGTAGCAAATATTCTCCCCACATAATTCAGGAACACCGATATTTTTAATTTCCCAGTAATTTTGGGTTCCCTCCCTTATAAAATCAATCATTTCCTTTTTTGTGCCGTTTTGAAAAAAACCTAAATTTGGATTCCCCTTCCAGTTATATCCCATTTGCAATATCAAAGTTTCTGTTCTTGACGCCAACCCGTTTATTTGGTCTATTATACTTTTTTTGGCACGATCCATTGAGAGACTCCGGTCACCATAGTCATCTCCAAGATGATGCAGGACATTCAGCAACAGGATAATACCATATTTTTTTTGATCATTTGCATCAAATAAATAATACTCGTTTCTTATGAAGATCCTGTCACTGACATTTAAAAGCTCGGCGGCCAGTTTTACAAACTCCGCATGTGCAGTATTGTATTCATAATAATAAACTGCTTCTGCCCCCTCATCAAGCAAGGAGAAAGTAAAATATCCTGTATTGCCGCCAATTTCCAAGATTGTTTTGTTTTTCACCGCTACATGTTGCAATATATATTGTAATCTTTCCCGTTCATATCTTGCTATTGTTTGAAAACCGTTGACGTCTATAAATTCGTTTAGCTTTTCGTAAACTATTTGATAGCTGGCATGTTTGCCGGAACACCGGTATAATTCAATAAGCTTTTTTTTAATATCCATCACTAAGCTCCTTAATAAATACTTGCATTGTATCCGGCCTTCTGTAAACATCATGTTTTAAAAGAGAAGGCAATTTATTCATAAGATTAATTTCATTGGCAGCATGAAAGGTTAATTTTTTCCCCTTTCGATAATTTTGCAACAACCCGCCGAACCAAAAATACTTGCTGTCATTCCTGTTTTGTTTAAAATCTATTGGGGTTTGTAAAAAACCGTTGTCTTGCAACCATACTTCAAATAAATTATGGCCGGCGTCTACAAATAATTGGGACGGTCCCCAAAATCTTGGATTGGCTTCAATCATATAGCTTTTTCCGTTTCGCTGCTTAACTTCTACCATAATTAAGCCATGAAAATTAAGCTTTTTGAGCATGGCTTCATATTTGTGCGATTCTTCTGAGAAATGGAAATCCGAAGCAACGGCATATATCATTGATTTCCCATCGGCTTGCTGAACAAGATTTTCCTGAGAATGCTTATAAATCCTGCCGTTTTTTGTAAAGTAATAAAGCAGATATAAAGATCGCCCATCAACATATTCTTGAAAGTAATATTCCTCAATCCGGTTTTTATTAACAAAACACTCCAGATCAGAAACACTTTTTATAATATATGGCGATAATGAAGTACCCTCTTTTTCTGAAAAATATTTCTTTGGCTTTGCAACTACAGGCAGTTGCATATTGTAACTGAATTTTTGTTCTTCAGGAACAGTAATATTATTCTTTAAACATAACCTGCTAAAGCTGAATTTATCTGATATTAGCACATATAAATCTTTATCAACCAAAGAAATATCACAGCAATACTTGCGAAAAACATCCCTGTTATTTAGAACAAATCTATTTAGTGCTTCCGAGGTCGGCGCAATAACATATTGATCCGCAACTATGCGATTTTGCACTTTTCTGATTGCAGTAATTATATCATCCAGGTCAAGTTCCGTCGTTTTGCGCACAGAAAATACCTTGTTATTATAATCCGTCAAAAAAATGGCATCTTCTTTTGACTTGGCAATAATTGCATATTTCACATTATGTTTTCTAATGGTCCGGAGAAATGCTACAACTGCTCTGGGATTAAATCCGGAAAAAATAATAATGCATTTTGACTGTTTATATGTTGACATAACTTAACGGCTCCTTTGTTAATTCAGCACAGTCTTTTTCATTATGCCCAGTCTTTCACGCTGATAATTTCCCTCCTGTACCTTTTTACACCATTCCCGGTTGTCCAAGTACCATTTAACTGTTTTCCGGATACCACTGTCAAAGGTTTCCAGAGGCATCCAGCCTAATTCATGTCTTATTTTGTTTGAATCAATAGCATATCGATAATCGTGTCCGGGGCGGTCCTTAACAAATATTATTTGCTCACGGTATGACCTTTTATCCGGCCTTGGACACAATTCATCCAATATCTCACATATGGTGTTTACCACCTCAATATTTCTTTTTTCACAATTTCCGCCGATATTATAAACTTCTCCTGTTTTGCCCTTTTCCAAGACCGTTTTTATAGCCCTGCAGTTATCCTCAACATACAGCCAATCTCTAATATTCCGGCCGTTACCATACACCGGAAGCTCCTTCCCTTCCAGGGCATTTAGTATCATTAACGGTATGAGCTTTTCCGGGAACTGATACGGTCCGTAATTATTTGAACAATTCACAATCAAAACCGGTAAGCCATAAGTATGGAAATATGCCCGTACCAAATGATTGGAGGATGCTTTGGAAGCAGAATACGGCGAATTGGGAGCATAAGGTGTTTCTTCTGTAAAATACCCGTCCTCCCCTAAGGAGCCGTAGACTTCATCGGTTGATATCTGTAAAAAACGAAATTTATTCTTTGATTCTGAATCAAGGTTCAGCCAATAATCCCTGCTGACATCAAGCAGTTCAAATGTTCCGAGAATATTAGTCTCAACAAATAACCTGGGTTGATCAATCGAACGATCTACATGTGTCTCGGCAGCAAAATTTACAACAGCAAAAGGTCTATACTTCTCAAATAAATATTCCAATAGTTTTCTGTCGTTAATACTGCCTTTTGCAAATATATATTTTGGATTTGATTTGAAGTATTCTAATGAATAAAGACTCCCGGCATATGTCAGGTTATCTAAATTAAGAACAGTATTTTCAGTAGTATTCATCAAATGCGTGATAAAGTTACTGCCGATGAATCCCGCGCCTCCGGTAACTAAGATAGTGGTCATATTATCTCCTCGCAATATTCTGAAATTAATTGTCTATGACTTCACCCGGTTATCTTTAAATTTTATATGTTTGCCAAAATAGTTTCATAAACAATGGGATAATCTTCAGATATCCCGGCAAGCAGCTTCAAAGCATATTTCTTCTCATTATTAGCCCATAATACCCGGAATCTCCAGGAAATAAAGGAAAATACCCTATTGTTTATCCATAGTTCCATTTCTTTTTCCGTAGCAATTTTTTGTTTCAAAACATTACTTTTAATCTTTTCAAATTCCCGTATAGTAGATAAATCAAATTCTTTAGGCAAATTATTACTTATACTGTCTCTATGCACCCGGTATACGGCAACATGTTCATCGATAAATCCAACATCACCTACCAGCATAAGATTTAAATATAAAAAAGTATCCCTGATTTTTGTTTTTTCTTGTCCAAAATTAGTGTTTTTTAATTTCTCTATGTCAAAGACTGAAGTCAATGTGCCGGTAATATGCGGATATTTTTCTGTTTCATAGTATTTAAAATAATCTATTCCTTTTAATATTTTGGGGATTTTAAAATTAGTAGAAGACTGTTTGCTCAAGTTCTCATCATTAATCAAACAATTAGCCCAGACAAGAGACAAACTGGGGTTTTCCCTGAACAAATCTACAGCTTTTGCTATATAATCTTTTTTTATTAAAAAATCATCGTGATTCAAAATCATCCCGTATTTTCCTGTGGAATGATTCTCCAGCAGGTATTGCGAATTATTTCCAGCCCCAAGATTGTTGGGATTTCTTATATATTTTATTTGCGGATACTCCTGATATTTTTTCATCATCAGATGAGTTCCATCGGTAGAACAATCATCCCCAACGAGTATCTCTAAATTTGGATAATCCTGTTTTAAACAACCTTCGATTGCTTCTTTTAAGAATTCTTTTTGATTATATGTGGGAATAATTATAGTAACTTTCGGATACCTGTCTCCCTTTATATGCAAATCCTGCATTTGAGATATGTTGCTTGCATTTTGCTTTTGCACTGCATCAATTCCCGCCTGTAATGCCACCATTTCTTCATCATTAGGCACCAGTTTCAGATACTGGTTAATAATGTTTTTTGCTTCTCCAATCCTGCCGGCATCTAAAAGTACACGGACATTTTCTTTTAGCTGCTCCATTAAGAGCTGAAATTCAGCATTTTCCGCAACCCTGCCTTGTTCTTCTTCGTCCATCTCCTTCTGCACTTCGGACAAAAGAATTTCAATGCCCTTTTTCATGGCCGGGAAAACCCGCAGGGCATGCCGCAGGTTCCTGACATATTCCGTTTTGTCTGTCTCCCGGTATTTTTGGGCCTGCTGCAGATAAAAGAGGAAGGCATCTTCGTCACACATAAAATCGCCGACCCGGCCCTTTTCCAATAAAAGCGGGTTGTAGACCCGGGCAAGATAATAAGTCCCTTCCGCAAGGTATCTCTCCAGGGCATACCTGTACTGTTCCTCATTACATTTATCGGCAAGCAGTATTGTCTTGGCCAGCTCTTTATTTACTTTGGCGGTACCCAAATCAGCGGCTTGCGGGGATGCCTGCAGGTAGGCAACGGCCTCCTCTGAAAAGTTTTTGTGCGTTTGTGCAAGATAAGCAAAATGGCTTTGAATCAGGGGTAAACGGAACCGGCCGATTATCTCCCTCAACTCATGCTTGTTTTTTATGAACCAGTATAAAATATCGGCAAAAAAGACCGGCAGTTTAAGGTAGTCTATATCCTTTACAGCCTCATATAATTCTTTGGGCATTTCCTTTTTATCCTGCAAAACAAGCTGCTTTACCCTGTACAAGAGGGCGTAGCTGCCCCTTGCGGCAGTAAATAATTCAATTAATCTTGCGCGCCTGTCATCATCTTTAAGTTTAGCCAAAGTATTTTCCAAAGCGGTAAAAAAGGCATTAACAATAGCATCTTCACTTTCTTCGATCTTTTCCTGATAAAACTCCCGCAGCCTGATAAACTTACCGCTGTCAACATAGATTTCAACAATCTGCGGGATGGCCTGGCGGAAAACTTTTTCCGAACTGATTTTTTTTGCATAGCGGAGCGCCGCTTTTTCTTCCTTTAGCTTGTGGTACAGCACACAAAGACATAAACAGACATATTCATACTTCCCTGCCGTCTTATTCGATACGGAAGTGTCCGCCTGGTAGTTGTCGCCCAAATAAAGCCTGAGATACTCACGATAGTTTTTGATAGCCTCCCTGTCCTTACTCATGGCTCTTTGTGCTTCCGCCAGGTAATAATGTATGTCGAGATAACCCTTTTTTATTTTCAGGGCTTCCCGGCAGGTGGCTTCCACATCTTCATACCTTTTGTTCCACAGGTAGCAGAGGGCCAACTGGTCGTAGATATACATGCGATCTGCCAAATCCTCGTTATTGCGGCAGGCGGTCTGGTAGGCTCTAAGGGCCGCTTCTAAAGCGTTTTCATAGTCCTGATACATCCCGTAAGACTGGGAAAGCTGAAACCAGTAATAAGAATTTTCCGGATTCTTTGCCAGCTCCTCCTTCAGAATGCCGACATTGCGCCGGAATTTGTACTCCATCAGCTCCTTATCCGTGGAAAGATAGCCGTAGTGGATTATTTCACCGGGTATCTCAACAATAGGATGCTGAAACTGCGGCTGCTCGTGGATGGAACCTTTGTAAGAAAAATTATCATTCTTAAACAGCCTGGGAGCAAAGCTTGTATTATATGCGGATTCATCTTCCAGGCTGGTAATATTGCGAAATTTAAAAATACCTGTCTTATATTTTTTGCTGTCCGGAGATTTCAGGAAACGGATAATCCCTTTAACATCAGCTAAAATTTCGTCCCCGTCTAAAATTAGCAGCCATTCCCCTGTAGCATATTCAATGGTTTTGTTTCTCATGGCGGCAAAGTCATTATTCCACCGGTGAAAATAAACCTTGTCGGTAAACTGCCGGGCGATTTCTACGGTTCTGTCCTCCGAACCGGTGTCGACAATTATCAACTCGGAATCCACCGCTTCTCTTAGAGGCTGGAGCGCTTCCAGGCACTCCTGCAAGTATTTTTCTTCGTTTTTTACCATCATGGCAATGCTTAATTTCATCACTGCTGCCTCCTTTTTTTGGCTTAACACCGGCTAAAAGCTTCTTTAACTTTAGGCAGTGTTAAGCCAAAAAATGCTGAAGATGCGGCAGGGAGCCAGAGAGATAACTCCCCGACTCCCTGCTTTAAATGCTGGTTATCCAGATAAATTATAAGCCAAATTACTAGCGTAAGAGTTGCAGGACAATTTGCGGG
>DGEC01000088.1 GCA_002385745.1 Firmicutes bacterium UBA3936 | reverse complement strand
CTTTTCAGAGGTGGAAGCAGCCATACCCGGTTTGCATTAAAAGAGCTAAATAAACGTAGTGTTGTTTGAGTGGTGTGAGGTTCATCTTAAAACCTAAAGTGTCTTGACACTATCAAGCGGCGATCTGCCCTTGACAAAAAGTGAATATTCTGATAATTTAAAATATAGAATAATGCCGTAAAGCAGACCAAATCCTCCTCAGTGCAGGGAAGCCGGAATCCTTGTTGGACTTCCGGCTTTTCTGCTTCTTTTTTTTCTGGTATACTTTGTATTAGCAGTCCGGCACTTCAGATACAGCCAAGGCGGCCGGGCATACAGGAGCCGGAATGCGATAAAATGCAGGAAGACTTTCAGTTGGGCAGCCAGCAGGGCTCAAGGAACACAGGTTCCAGCTGTTTTTGTTCCATGGCGTAGATGACCGTATCAAAAAGCAAGTCAAGACGGGAAAGATATATTTGTTTTCCCCTTTTCTCCACCGGTCCAAAAGGAACAAGAAAGATGCTTTTCAGGCTGATAATCTGCTGGATGTTTTCCAGCAGGTTTTCCGAGTCGCCGTTGGCAACAAGGGCCAGGACAACGGGCTTGCCGCTTTGTAAATAGCGGACCGGTTTGGACAGGGCAACGGAAGTTGTGCGGGTGTTGACCAGTTTTGCCAGAAAATTGCCGGGACAGGGGGCTATGACCATGATGTCAAAAGATGTGTCATCGGCAGTTAAATCGGCGGCTTCTGCCAGTGATGTCTCCAGCATTTCCCTGCCGGTAATCTGCTCCAGTGTTTTTTTTGTTTTTTGAAACTGGTTATCCGTTTCCGGATGATCCGTAGTTGCCAGAAAAAAAGGGTAGAGCTTTGCCCCGGCTGCCGCCAGCTTGTGGATTTCGGCAAGAATTGCGGGCATGGAAAAGTGACCTTCCGGCAGTGCAAAAGCGATTTTTTTCCCTCGCAGCGGCATAAAAATACCCCCTTCGCAGTGCAGTAATATATATGCATAGCCAAGAGGGTTCGTGCCTGTCCGGACTTTGTTACAGATCGAGTAAATTTTCCAGGCCGTAAATAACTCCTTCCCGTTTCATAATTTCTTTTATGCCCCAAATAACCCCGGGCATGAAGGAACTCCGGTCCGTGCTGTCATGCCTGATGGTCAATGTCTGACCGTTGCCGCCGAAGATAACTTCCTGGTGAGCGACAAATCCGGGGAGCCTGACACTGTGAATCCGGATTCCCTCCAGGTCGCCTCCGCGGGCTCCCGTGATTTTTTCAAGCCCATCCTTCCGTTTTGCCGCCTGCCTGCGGGTTTTCAAAATCATTTCCGCTGTTTTGATGGCAGTTCCGGAAGGGGCGTCAGTTTTCTTGTCGTGATGCAGTTCAATAATTTCCACCTCAGGCAGGTACTTGGCGGCCTGGACGGCAAAATGCATCATTAAAACTGCGCCGATGGCAAAATTAGGTGCTATCAGTACGCTTGTTTCAGAGGCCGCGGACAGGGCTTTGATTTTTTCCAGGTCACTTTCCGTAATGCCGGTGGTTCCTACCACGGGCCTTACCCTGTGGGCAAGGGCGGTTTCAATGTTTTGCATAACAGTGTAAGGTGAGGTAAAATCTACAAGGACATGGGGTTTAGTTTCTTCCAGGACCCGGTTCAGGTCTTGTGCAACATTAACCTGTAGCGGCTCAAGCCCGACGGCAGGGCCGATATCGCCGCCGCTGCCCTTTAGATCGATGGCGGCGACAAGTTCAATTTCCGGCTCTTTCAGAACTGCGCGTACTACTTCTTTTCCCATCCTGCCAAGGGCGCCGTTAACTGCTACTTTTATAGCCATAGGGCCGCATACCTCCCGGTTTTAACATTGATAATCTTTATTTGCATTGTCTTATATTAACCTGCCGATGTCAAGAGGCGGGCCGAATTGGACGGCATGTGCTGGGGTAAGCTAAAGCAAGCTAAAAATAAAAAATTCTTTTGCAAGGAGGTTTTAACATGACAGTAAAAATAGGGATTAACGGTTTTGGACGCATAGGACGCAATACCTTCCGTATTCTGCAGGAAAACCACGGCCTGCAGGTAGCCGCCATTAATGATTTGACAGACTGCAAGACCCTGGCCCATCTGCTGAAGTACGATTCCATGTACGGCAAGTTTTCCGGCAGGGTGGAGGCGGGAGAAGACAGCCTGACAGTTAACGGGCAGAAGATTAAGGTTTTTAACGAGTCGCTGCCGGAAAACCTGCCCTGGGGGGAGCTTGGAATTGATCTGGTAATTGAGGCTACCGGAAAGTTCCGTACATACGAAAAGGCCGCCCGGCATTTAAAAGGCGGGGCAAAAAAAGTGATTGTCACAGCACCGGTAAACGATGCGGACCTGATTGTGGTCCTGGGAGTTAACGAGAAAAAATACAAGCCTGCCGAACACCATATTATTTCCAATGCTTCCTGCACGACAAATGCCCTGGCGCCCGTGGTCAAAGTCCTGCATGAAAATTTCGGCATCAAAAAGGGCTTGATGAATACCACGCATGCCTATACAAACGACCAGCGGCTTCTTGACCTGCCCCATCCCGACCTGCGCCGGGCGCGGGCTGCCCAGGTGTCCATTATTCCAACCAGTACCGGAGCAGCCAGTATTATCGGCAAAATCATACCTGAACTGGACGGAATGATTGACGGATTTGCCGTCCGTGTTCCCATACCCACTGTATCAATGGTTGACTTTGTGGCCGTACTGGAGCGGGATGTTACGGCAGAGACGGTTAATAAAGCCATGGCAGAGGCGGCAGAGAGCCCCGATTTGTCCGGGATTCTGAACTACAGCGAAGAGCCTCTTGTTTCCGTTGATTACAAGCAGTCTCCTTTTTCCTGCATAGTTGACGGTCCGCTTACCCAGGTGACGGGGAGCAATCTTGTCCGCGTTGTTGCCTGGTACGACAATGAATGGGGCTACTCCAACCGGGTGGCAGACATTACCGAATATGTGTATAAAAAAGGCATCTAGCCGGGCAGCCATTGCCGTCCGTCAGGAATAATATCTGCCTGGCGGAATATATAACCGGTAAACAGCGGGTAAAATTTGGCCGAGCAGCTGAGAGGGGGATTTTATTTTTGGCTGAGATATCTTTCGGGACTGACGGCTGGCGGGCGGTTATTGCCGATGATTTTACTTTTGCCAATATACGTCGTGTTTCCCAGGCTATAGCTTTGCACCTGCAAGAAAAAAAACTTGCCCGGCAGGGTATTGTAATTGGTTTTGACACCCGTTTTCTGGCCGAGGAATTTGCGCAGGCGGTGGCGGAAGTAATGGCCGGCAACGGTATCCGGGTGTACCTGTGCGCAAGGCACGCGCCGACGCCGGCAGTGGCCTATGCCGTAAAGAACCTCAAAGCAGGCGGTGCGGTTATGCTTACGGCCAGTCACAATCCGCCTCAATACTCCGGGATAAAGTTTATTCCCGACTATGCCGGTCCGGCCATGCCTGAGGATGTTGACCCCATTGTGGCCAATCTGCAACGGATTACAGACGGCGGAAAAATAAAAATACTGCCCCTTTCGCAGGCAAAAAGGGACGGCTTGTTGGAGGCGGCCGACCCGCTGCCTGCATATGCGAGACATCTGGAAAAACTGATAGATTTCGCAGCCATAAGGGAAGCGGGGATAAAAGCCGTTTTTGATCCGATGTATGGAGCGGGCATGAATTATCTGGATGTCATCCTTGCCGAACACGGCTGTGAACTGGAGGTAATCCACAATTGGCGCGACCCGCTTTTCGGCGGCTCACTTCCGGACCCTTCTTTTCGCCATCTAAAGGAATTGCTGGAAAGAGTGCGGGAGAGCGGCGCCAATATCGGCCTTGCCCTGGACGGCGACGGCGACCGCCTGGGCGCCGTTGACGGCGATGGCCGTTTCTTCTCCCCCAATGAAATACTGGCGCTATTCCTTGAATATTTGATAACATACCGCGGTGAGCGGGGCGCTGTGGCCAGAACGGTGGCAACCACACATCTGCTGGACAGGATAGCAGGGCATTACGGCCTTTCTGTTGTGGAAACCCCCGTTGGTTTTAAATATATCGGCTGTGCCCTGCGGGAGCAGGGTGCCTTCCTGGGCGGGGAGGAAAGCGGCGGGATCAGTACCAGCAGCCACATTCCGGAAAAAGACGGTATTTTCGCCGCCCTGCTGTTTTTGGAGATGCTGGCCAAGACCGGGGAAAAAGCAGCTGAACTTTTGGCCGGTATCCAAAGCAGATTTGGCCCCGTATACAGCGAGCGGCTTGATTTTCACATTGCCCCGCAGGAAAAAGAGACAATTCTGAATGCCATGCAAGAATGGCAACCCAAAGAACTGGCCGGTGTTCCCGTTGTCTCTGTCAACCGGATTGACGGGGTAAAAACAGTACTTGCAAACGGCAGCTGGTGCCTGATTCGTCCTTCCGGGACGGAACCGGTTTTCCGCCTTTATGTGGAGGCCGGATCAGGGGAAGAGAAAAAACAATTGCAAAAGGAAATAAAGGAAACTTTCTTTGCCCACGTCAGGGAGGAATAAGATGATGATTGATTTGCAGGAAACCAGCGGACTGCCGCTTAAAGCTGAAGATGACGGGCTGCTTGTTTTTGCCGGCGGCCTGCCTGCCGTAGAGCCGCAGATTCGCTACAAACGGGAGATGCTGGATGTTCTCCTGGACCCGGAAGCCAAAGGCCCGGAAGAATTATATTACATGTACCGGGGTGTCTGCCACCCCGAAGATAAAGAACTGCTTGCAGAATACGGCCTGCGCTATGATGTGACCGTTATCCGTGCCGGCCGTATCGGCCGGGAATATATCAAAACAGCGGGCCACTATCACCCCCTGAAAGAGGGAACGGACACTTCCTACCCGGAGGTATACGAGGTTTTATCCGGCAGGGCGCATTACCTGCTGCAGACCGAACCGGGGGAAGACGGCGTGGAAGCCCTGTTAATTGAGGCTTTTCCCGGGGACAAAGTTCTGATACCCCCGGGATACGGCCACATCACCATCAACCCCGGAAATGTTCCCCTGATCATGAGCAACTGGGTGGCCGCTGGTTTTGCCTCTGTTTACGGCCCTGTCAGAGAACTGGGAGGAGGCGCCTATTTTGAAATAGCAGCAGCGGGCGGCGACGAAGAGTTTATCGTCAACCCCAATTACCGCCCTACTCCGAGCCTTGCAGCCCGCCGGGTGGAAGATTGGCCCCAATTCGGCCTTGTGGCGGGCAGCCCGATGTATCTGGAATTTTTAAAAAACCCGGATCAGTTTGCTTTCCTGACCCATCCGGAAAACTATTTTTAAAACAAAGCCCCCTGCTTTTGCCGGGGGCCGGTTTGTCTTAAATTTGCTTAATTTTTGTCAGTAATTCTCAGTTTGCGTGAGCGGATGCGTCCTTTTTCAGCTTTATTCATGCGGATCTCCAGAATGCCGCGGTTGTACTCGGCGGTGGCTTCATCTGGTTTTACTTCCGCAGGCAAAGGGATGGTACGGGAAAAGCGGCCGTAACGGCGTTCTATCATGCGGTAGCCGTCTTCACTGCGGTCGGTGCCGCGCTTGGTTTCCCCGCTGATGGTTACCTGCATTTCATCAACGGTAATATCCAGGTCCGCCGGATTTACACCGGGGATTTCAGCGCTGACCACTACCTCATTTGCCGTTTCGTGAACGTCTACCGAAGGACCGGGCATGCGGTTGTAATACTGCCCCTGCATGGGCAAAAGCGGACTGTCGGCAAAAAAGTTCCGCATTTCATCCCGCATGCGGGCAAGTTCACCGAAAGGATTCCAGCTTACGGGATAAGGCATGTGCATTCCTCCTCTTTTTTCTTATTTTTCTACTTCCAAGGGGGAATATGCAGGCAAACTTTACAAAAACCTTACTTTTTAGCTAAAGGTTCAGGTTATGCTGCCGATAGATAACTTGAAAGCACAAAAGGTGGTGTAAATGCCGTGAAAGTGGACGGCGGAAAAAACATACAAATCGAAAAAAGCAGAGCTGTGCAGCAAAACAAGCAGGAGCGCCTGAGGGGAAAGCACGGGCGAAAACCTGCCGACTCCCTGTCTATTTCCGCTGATGCCGTAAAAATCAAAGAGGCAACGGAATTGGTGATGGCGGGAATGGACAAGGTGAGGACAGCCAAGGTTAAAGAACTGAAGGAAAAAATCGCCTCCGGTTCTTATCCCCTTGACAGCAGAAAGATTGCCGAGGCCATGTTGGGTAAAGAGGAATAATATTCCCGAAAGGTGGAAACCCGATGAGTGTAATGCGGATTACCGGAATGTTTTCCGGCATGGACATTGATCAGATTGTTACAGATTTAATGAAAATAGAGCGTACCAAGGTGGACAGGCTCTACCAGCAGAGACAGGAGCTGCAGTGGCAAAAAGAGCTGTACCGGGAAATTATCAATAAAATCAGAGTTTTCCGCGATACTTATTTTGATGCATTAAAACCTGATACCAATCTTACCTCAAATGCCGCCTTGAAAAGGATGCTGGTGACAGCATCGCATCCGGATATTGTCACCGTTACAGCCACTGCCGATGCTCTTCCGGGCGAATCCACCTTCAGGGTAATTCAAAGCGCGACCGCGGCCCAGGCTAAAGCTGCCGGAGTTACGGCAGGCAGTGAAGAAGGAAACCGCCTGTCCCTTTCCGACACTCTGGAAGAAATAAGCGGCAAACTGGCCTCCGGAACGTTTTCCTTTGATGAAAATGACGAGATCACCGCTGTCATTAACGGCGTGGAGCTTACTTTTAAAAAATCCGATACCCTGCGGTCCGTCCTCAGCAAAATAAACAACAGTCAAGCGGGCGTTACAGCTTTCTACAGTGAATTCAGCGATACTTTTACCGTCACTAGCCACCGGACAGGCGCGGAAAGCACAATCACCGCTGAAGGCGCTTTCTGGGCAGCCCTGTGCTTTGAGCCGGCGCCTGACGGCACAATCGGCGAGGCCGGGCGCGATGCCAGATTTGTCATAGACGGCTTTGAAGGCAGCCGGCCGGATAATACCTTTGCTATTGACGGCAAAACATATACCATCAAAAAAACAATTAATCCGGAAGACAATTCTCCCGAAATCAGCCTGCGGATTTCGCCGGACACGGAAAGCGTCTATAAAGTTATTGAGTCCTTTGTCAGGGACTACAATGAGTTAATTGATTATATCAATGGAAAGTTGAATGAGGAACACTTCCGGGATTTCCCGCCGCTGACTGACGAGCAGAAAAAAGAAATGTCAGAAAGGGAGATAGAGCTCTGGGAGGAAAAGGCCAAAAGCGGCCTTTTGCGCAGGGACAGCGCCCTGACAAGTCTGCTTGAGGACCTGCGCCGGGCCATGTATGATGCGGTGGACGGCATGAATTTAACCAGATTTGGCATTGATACCTCGAGCAACTGGCGGGATCGGGGCAAGCTGGTGCTGAAAAACGGCGGAGCGGATTTAAAAGCAGCCCTGGCAGCCAATCCCGACCAGGTAGCCGAATTTTTCGGTAAACGTTCCTCCATATCCTACAGCGCCACCCTTTCACGGGAGGAACGGGCGCAGCGCTATGCCGAATCCGGCCTTGCTTCCCGGCTGAGCGATATCTTAAATGATTATATCCGCACCACCCGGGACCAAAACGGCAATAAAGGGCTGCTCCTGGAGAAAGCAGGCATCCAGGGGGATATAACGGAATTTCAAAACAGCTACGACAGGCGGATTAATGAGCTTAACAAACAGATAAACCACATGAATGAACTGCTTTTAAGCAGGGAAAATGCCTATTACCTGCAATTTGCCGCCATGGAGACCGCCCTGCAGAGGCTTTATGCCCAGAGCGCCTGGCTTGCCGGCTTCTTCCAACCCCAGGCCCAGTAAACTGAGAACAAAAACAGCGGGGGACCTTTAATGGTTATCCGGATCCTAAACCAGTTGGTTGCTCTATATGAGGAGCAAACAGCCCGTTTTCACGATCTATATAAAAAGACGGTTCAGCTGGCTTCCCTAAAGCCCGAGAGTGAGCCGGATCTGGAAAAAATAAATCTTTGCCTTGATGAGCGGGAAAAGCTTATGCAAAAGATTGATACCGTTCATAAAAAAACCCTCGGTTTATGGCGGAAACTGGCTGAGGAGCTGGGCTGTGACAGCAGCCCTGAAGGAGTTCTTTCCGCCTGCCCCTGCCAGCAGTCGGCGGTACTGGTGAAAATGCACGGGGAAATGACAGGCATTGCTTTAAAAATAAAAGAACTGGATGAAAAAACGGGCAGTGAACTGCACAAGAAAAAAGAAGAGCTGCAGGAAAAAATGAAAAACCTGCAGCGCTCGCGACGGGCAAGGGACCTCTACCGGTCCCGCAACCGCCAGCAGGAAGGAGTATTTATAGACTGGAAAAAATATTAACATAACGGTAAAGAGCCGGCAGCAACTGCCGATATAATTAACGGAGAAGACAGCAGCCTTAAGGGCGGCCGACTTAAGAGCTGGTTGTTTTCCATAGAAAATCCCAATGGAATGGGAAGAAAAAAATTCAAGGAGGAAG
>DGEC01000035.1 GCA_002385745.1 Firmicutes bacterium UBA3936 | reverse complement strand
AAGGAGACAATAAGAACGATACAAAATAAAAAAAAAAAAAAAAAAAAAAAAAAAAAAACAAAGGAAAGCGGGGGCGGCAGGCCCCTATTTTTTTTTATTTTTTTTTTTTTTTTTTTTTTTTTTTAAAAAAATTTTAAAAAAGCTTCCCCCCAAACCCTCCCCCCCCTGGTGGGGGGGGGGGGAGTTAAAAAAAAAAAAAAACCCCGCCGTAAAGATTTGTGCCGTAGAACCGGCCGCCTCTCCGGTTTTGTCCGGCGGCAAACCGGGTCCCCATAAAATACAGGGAATCGGCGCCGGGTTTGTGCCCGGGGTCCTCAATACGGGGGTTATTGATGAGATTATAAGGGTAACAGATGAAGAGGCCTTCTCCACTGCCAGAGAACTGGCGAAAACCGAAGGCCTCCTGGCAGGCGTCTCCTCCGGAGCCGCGGCCTTTGCCGCTCTCCGGACGGCACTGAAGCCGGAGAACGCCGGAAAAACCATTATTGTCATCCTGCCGGATACCGGTGAGCGCTACTTGTCCACCGGCTTGTTTGAAGCTTAAGAGATGCGTCTTTTGCCGGCACAAGGCGTTTCCCGCAATTATTCCGCCGCCGGCGCGGGCTTGGGCCGGTTCTGCCTGTAGGCCTCAAGCGCTTTATGGAAAGCATCGGCTGCCAGGTTGGAACAATGCATCTTTTGGGGCGGAAGTCCGCCCAGGGCTTCTGCCACCGCCCGGTTGGTGATCTTTTCCGCCTCGGCAACGGTTTTTCCTTTAACCAGCTCCGTTAAAATGCTGCTGGTGGCAATGGCTGCGCCGCAGCCGAAAGTTTGAAAGCTGATATCCGCAATCCTGTCATCCTCAATCTTTACATAAATTTTCATAATGTCTCCGCAGACCGGGTTGCCGGCTTCTCCCACGCCGTCCGCATCCGCCAGTTCACCGGCATTCCGCGGGTTGTAAAAATGATCCATTACCGCTTCGGTATACATTTTTCATTTCTCCTTTCTTCCTCTCTGTTCCCGGTAGAGGGGGGAAATTGCCCGCAGGCGTGCTATCGTTTCTTCCAGAACGCCAAGGACATAATCCAGTTGTTCCTTGGTGTTATCTTTGCCAATGGTAAAACGGACGGAACCGTGGGCTGTCTCATGGGGGAGACCCATTGCCAGCAAAACATGGGACGGCTCAAGGGCCCCGGAGGTGCAGGCCGAGCCGCTGGAAGCCGCAATCCCTTCCAGGTCCAAATTGAGCAGGATGGATTCTCCCTCCACAAACTCAAAGCTGACATTAATATTTCCGGGCAGCCGCCTGGTGGGGTGTCCGTTTAGTTTGACATGGTCAATCCTGGAGAATATTTTGTTTATGAAATAATCCCGCAGTTCCGCAAGGCGGGGAACTGTCTCCTCCAGCCCCGCTGCGGCAAGTTCCAGGGCTTTGGCCAGGCCGACGATGCCGGCCACATTTTCCGTACCGGCCCGCAGCCGCCCTTCCTGTGCTCCGCCGTGAATTAGCCGGTGCAGGCGAGTTCCCTTTTTTGCGTAAAGGACGCCGACCCCTTTTGGGCCATAAAACTTATGCGCCGAAAGGGACAGCAAATCCACCCCCAACTCGTCTGCCTGGAGGGGGATCGAACCTGCCGTCTGCACGGCATCCGTATGCAGGAGGACTCCCTTTGCACGAACGATTTTACTGATTTCAGCAATGGGCTGTATTGTTCCGACTTCATTGTTGGCGTGCATCAGGCTGACCAGGATGGTCCGGTCGGTTATGGCGTCCCGGACAGCCTCCGGAGCCACCAGCCCGTACTCATCAACGGGCAGGTAAGTTACGGCAAACCCGTGCTTCTCCAGCTCTTTGCAGGTTTCCAGAACCGCAGGGTGCTCAATGGCGGAAGTAATAATGTGGTTGCCTTTCTTCCGGTATGCCCAGGCCACCCCGGTGATGGCCAGATTGTCAGCTTCGGAACCGCTGCCGGTAAAGATAATTTCCCGGGTATCGGCAGCCCCCAGGATCTCCGCTACCTTTTCTCTGCTTTCTTCAATGGCCTTTTTTGCTGCCCGTCCTTCCTGGTAAATACTGGACGGGTTGCCGAAATTGGCGGTAAAGTAGGGGAGCATGGCTTCCACAACCCGGGGATCGACGGGGGTGGTAGCCGCATGATCCAAATAAATCCGTTCCATATGAAGTGCTCCTTTCTTTTATTCGATAAAATATATCCGCCGGAGCCGGCTTTTCTTCATTGTATTTAGTTATCTTGCCTTTACTTAATTACTACTAATCCTATCAAAGTACTAGGAATTACTTTTATTTTACTTTGCTTCAGGGTTTTAGTCAATACATGAATCTATACAAGTTTACAATTATTTACCCGGCTCCGATTGGAGAGTTTCCGCAAGGAATTTTTTTCTTGCTACTTTAACGATATGTAAAAAAAGAAAAGACTGTGTCAGCGCGTATTATGGAATAATAAACTGGTGCAGTAAAAAACCGCTATTTCCGTTGTGGAAACAGCGGTTTTTCAATATTATTGCCATTGCTACAGTCCAATTTCGTATCTCGTAATATAGTTCTCCTGGACGTCAAAGGGCAGGTGGGTGAAGTAGGCGGAGAAGCCGGCGATGCGAACAATCAAGTCCTGATAATCCTGCGGATTCTTCTGCGCCGCCCGCAAGACTTCGGTATCCGCCACCGTGAAGTGGAACTGGATTCCGCCCATCTCAAAGTACGATTTGATCAGCTTCCGGATCTTGGACCTGGCATCTTCACTGCGGACGGAATTCGCGTCAAGGCGCAAGTTTATAGCCCCGCCGCAGCGCATTTTATCCCACGGCAATTTGGCCACGCTCTTGACATAAGCCAGAGGCCCGTTCTTGACGGCGTCCTGGCGCGGGTCGCTTGAATGCGAAAGCGGATCTCCGGCTTTTCTGCCGTCCGGTGTTGCCCAGGTTCTTTTACCGGCAGCAACCCAGTAAAGGTCCAGCGCCCCGCAGTTGTTAGTTCCGTTGTTTACTCCAGGTCGTGAATTGTAGTGGTCTGCATAAAAGTTTGTAAACCACTGCATGAGCGAATCGGGTTCTTCATGATCGTTGCCGTAGAAGGGCACTTCATTAAGGATGCGCTGGCGAAGCATTTCATAGCCTTCCCAGTTGGCGCGCAGGGCATCATAAAGCTCTTTTGTCGATACAGTCTTATCGTCGAAACAAAGCTTCTTGATGGTCATCAGACTGTCCGCCACAGTACCTACGGCGCTAAACATGGATCCCATGCCGTTGTACTTGGCACCGCCCCAGGTGACATCTTTGCCCGATTCAAGACAGCCTTCGGTCATAACGGAGGCGGACAGGCACGGCCACTCATGATTGAATACAAGGGCGGCAAAGTGATACAGTCTTGCCTGGTAATCAATGTAGTGCTTGATTTGCCGTTCAAATTCCGCCTGCAGTTCTTCAAAGGATTCGTACTCGTACAGTTTTTTGCATGGCAGCATTCCTTCGGCGCCCGTCATGGGATTGACGTTGCCGTAAATTACATATTGCAGTATGTCAATCAGGCTGGCACCGCCGCCAAAACCGCCGCAATTGGCTGCCATGGACCATTCCTTGCCGCTGATTGCCGGTTCGACACAGCCGAAGATGGCATACCGCCTGGCGTCCTCCAGCGGAACACCCTTGTCTAGCATGGTCTGGATAATTACATCGTCATTGTTGAACTGCGGCATGCCGCCTGAACGTATGCTGCAGGCTATGCCAAGATCCCAGATGCGGTCGGGTGTATGCTTATTGATACGCAGCGCCAGGCTTGGCTCGGCAACACGCAGCCGGTAGTAGGAGAGCAGAATCATTTCAGTCGCCAGGTTGTAATCTCCCGTCCCGTCTTCTTTCAGGCCGCCAATGGTGATCAGGCTGCCTGCGGCAATGTTTTGGGCGCCGCCCTGCAGGTCAAAAAATGTCTTTCCGTTCTGGTGAGCCTCAATGAGCTGGTCATTGGTAGGTTTGGGGAACATAATAATCTGGTTCCCTATTTGCAGCAGGAAGGCATCGAACAATTCCTGGGCCTGTTCATGGCTTAGTACCCCGGTCTCCAGATCCTTTTCCAAAAGCGGGCCGAGGAAGCTGTCAATAAGCCCCGGGGAATCGGCCCAGTGTGTTCCGTCGGCTATGAGCAGGTACTGATAGAAGAGGATGGTCTGGAGGCCTTCCCACAGGTTCCTGGCGGGATTTTCAATAATCCAATCGCAGGAGTCGGCCATTTTGAGCAGCTCTGCGCGGCGTTCAGGCGTCGGCGCCGTTTCCGCCTTCTTGCGGCATGCCTCGGCATAGCGCTTGCTCATAAGTATCATACCGTCGCAGACCTTGATGATTGCGCGGTAGAATAATTCGCTGCGTACATTGTCGGCTGTTGTGTGCTTCCGGATTTCCTCAAGCTTTTCCATGGCGGTCCGGCGCACCGCACCGAACCCAACCGTGCCCGCCCGCTCGTAGTTGGGGTTGAAGTGCCCCGGATAGGAACCGGCCAGGTGTTCCAGAAACGGCCCGGCATTTTCAAAGAATTCCGGCGGGAACAATCCGCGGGCCGTGGCCGCTATATCTTTGTCTTTCCAGTAATCTGCGGCCTCCAGGATCCATTCCCGGTCTTCATCGTCCACCCAGACGCTTCCCGGCACCTGCCAGGCGGCACGGAACCGCTCGTCGGTGTCGCCGAAACAGCCGCGGATCCAGCTTTGACTGGTCTGTTCGATGTCAAAGTGAACCGTACGGCACTGGGGGCCCCCGTCGCCAAGAAAAATATCGTCGTCATCGATATTTATCTTGCGCGTTGCACACCACTCGTAGAGAAAGCCAGCGCGCTTCAGCACCGGGTACTCGTTTTCGTGGTTCCTATAGTAGTCGGTGATGATACGATTGCGCTCGAAGTTCAAGCGCATGTCCTTGTTAATGCGCTCCCGTTTGGCTTTGAGCTTTTGAATACGCTCTGAAATGGGAATGTCAAATTCAGTGAACATATAATGCTCCTCCTCGTACTTAATTGGACACTTATATATATCTAATGCAACTGACAGTTAAGCCCGAAGCTTTGAAACATTGCGAGAATATTGTTCATAAACTCATCTGCAGGGGGTTCGACATTTGTCAGCTTGTAGCGCCAGCCCAAACGTTCATACTTCATGCGCCCGGTCTTATGATAGGGCAGAAGCTGTACCAGTTTTACGGCATCGCCCAGTGATGCGCAAAACTCCGCCGTTTGCCGCAGATTGGCTCTTTTGTCGGTGAGCTTGGGGATAACAGGAACCCGGATTTGCAACGCGGCTCCGTGTTCAGCCAAAAAGCGGGCGTTTTTCAGTATTTGTTCATTTCCGACCCCTGTAATTTTTTTATGCATCTTCGTATCCATATGCTTGATATCGTATAAAAATAAATCAATGTACGGCAGAATCTTTGCAAACAGTTCCGTGGCTGCAAAGCCCGTTGTATCAAGACAGATGTGTATCCCGCTGTCTTTAAGTCTTTTTGCCAGATTGCAGGTGAAGTCAAATTGTGCCATCGGCTCCCCGCCGGATATGGTTACTCCGCCGCCGTCTTTGAAGAATCCACGGTCCTTAAGAAGGCGTTCGTATACTTCGTCAACCGTAGTATCCCAGCCTGATGCGTACAGCGCTTTGGTTATACACACTTCGGTGCACTGCAGGCAGTTTGTGCATTTTTCCCGGTCAATTTTTGCTTTTTGGATAAGCCCTGACTTGTCAAGCGCCTCTACGGGCTCATCTCTTGCTACTGCGCCTTCGGGACAGGCATCCAGACACGCGTTTTGACACACATCTGCGCCTATGCACTTAACCGGCAGATAGCCCAGTTCAAATTCACGGTGCTGCGACTCCGGGCTGTGACACCAGAGGCAGCGCAATGGACAACCTTTGGTAAAGACTGTAGTGCGAATCCCCGGCCCGTCGTGTACAGCATACCCTTGTATGTCGAATATACGTCCTTTTACATTTTTATATACCACGTCTTAGCTACACCCTTATAAAATTTAATCGTATTTTGCTAATTGCCGCCGTTGCGCAGGCAACGACAATTTTACTAATAATTAGACTTATATAACCATTATAATTGTTTCTATCTATGCGGGCAAGACAAAAAACCCCTTGCTGCTTTAACCCCCGAATCCGGCAGGCGGGTTGTGGGGAATACGTGCTATGGTTTCGCCCTTGTAGGTAAAAACGGCTTCTTTTTCAGCCGTTATTTCCCCGATAACGGCCGCCTTGGCACCCTGGGACTCGATGGCTGTCAGGACTTCCTGCACATCATTTGGAGCTATCTGGAAAATCATTCTGGCCTGGGTTTCACAGATTAATATTTCTTCGGGAGTCAGGTTATCTGCCTTGACGGGAGCATAAGAAAGCTCCACCCTGGCTCCCAGGCCGCCGAAACGGACAGATTCACTGACAGCGGCGCCGATACCGGCGGCGCCTAAATCCGAACAGGCATTGATTTTGCCTGTTTTTATGGCTGCAAGGGATGCTTCCATGGTCACTCTTTCTTCACGGAAGAGAGCTTCGGCCGGACGCAATATATCCACCAGCCCGGCCCGGTACAGCGTGTCGTTGCCGTCATTGCCGGTTTCGCCTACAAGTATCAATTTGTCACCCACATTTTTGGCCGGTTTGGTCAGCGGTTTGTCGCTGACAAGAGAGCCGATTACCGCTATTACTACTGCCGGTACTATATCGCTGAAGGAGGTGGAAAAGCCGCCGCCAACCACGAAAACTCCCATGTTTTCGCACATATCCCGGATACCCTGTACCATGAGATTAACCCTTTTCCCGCTGGACATGGTTCGGCATTTACCGCAGGTACAGATGCCGTCAAAGCCGCAGGGACCGACAATTACTTCCTGATCAAGGGGCCGGGTGCCTATAAAGTCAAGCAGGAATAGGGGGCGTCCCCCCATGGCTACTACATCCCGCATGGCGCCGCCGGCGCCTGTGGCGGCAGCATCGTAAGGGCGGGGAACCGCCGGGGAGCAGTGGCTTTCCATTTTGGCTACCATCATACAGCCGTCCGGCACTTTAAAAACGGCGGCATCATCATTGGCATCGGGGCCCACAAGCAGGCTTCCCGGCCACATTTTGCCTACCTGTTCATTAAGCTTCTTAAAGACGCCGAAATCTATTGCTTTGTCAATGTTATGATGCAGGTGAACAAACAAGGCATGCATCAGTGCCTTTTCCACTTTGTTCAAAAAACAGCCACCTCCCGGTTTTGTGAGTTAACATAAAATCTGTAAACAAACACGGTAAAAATAGAATTTAGTAAAAACATCTGAACATAAAAAAGTATGCAGCTATAGAATTCTACCTTATTAGTATAATTCCCTTGTTCGGGACTAAATTTGTGGATGACAGGGAAAGCAAAAAGGCCTAAATTCCAATGTTTGGCAGGCCTCCAGGACGCGATTTATTGACAAATAAAAATATTTAATATATTGTAAATATATAAAAATAATATTTATTGAGTTTTCCGCAGCGAATAGAGAAAAAGAGAGAAAGAGAGAAAGGGGGTTATTTAGCCAAGGGACAGTTAAATTTCCTAGAGGGCTGTGTACTTAAAAGAATTAATGTTGAATTGGGGGGTATTGAATGAGAAAAAAATCACTTTTGCTGTTTTTAATTGCCTGTCTCGCACTTGCCCTTGTTTTTACCGGTTGTGCGGGAAATTCAAATAACAGCAACAACAACAATAACGGTAAAGCATTGGAGGACAAGGACAAGCTTGTCTTCGGCGGGGCAAGATCGCTTTCGGGTCCCCTGGCTATTCAGGACGAGTCCTGCTTCGGTCCCGTTTACCGCATGTGGATTGATGAGGTTAATGAACGCGGCGGCATCTATGTGGAGGAATATGGCAAGAAACTGCCCATTGAACTGAAGCTCTATGATGATACCTCGGATATGAACACCATGATTACACTGCTGGAGAAATCGATGGTTGAGGATAAAGTGGACTTTTTGCTGGCGCCAATCAGCACGGCTTTCCTCCATGCTGCAGCTCCGATTTGCAATGAACACGGCTACCTGTTAATAGGGGCAGAGGGCGGCGCCAAAGAGCTGGAACCGCTCATGGCAGGATTGCCTTATTTCTTTTCACTTTTAAACTATGCCACGCACCAGGTAGACCCCTTTGTTGAAATGCTTGCTGAACACGGCATAGAAAACGCAGCAATAATCTTTATTGCCGACCAGCACGGCATTGAATATTCCGGCGATTTGGTTCCGCGGCTCACGATGGCCGGTATTGATGTTGTATTCAGCAGAAGTATTCCCCTCGGTACAAAAGATATGACGGCACTGCTGGAAGAAGCCAAGGCCAAGAATGTGCAGGCATTGCTCTGCTGTGCCTACCCGGATGAAAACTTTGCCGTTTTCACCCAGTGCATGGAAGTTGGCTACAATCCCGACGTGATTATCTTCGGTCCCGGAATATGCCTGGAAGTATTCCCGCAGATTTTTGGTGTCGAAGCTACTCACGGCGTCATGGGCTGGGGTGCCTGGAACGAGAAGAGCTCCCCCGCAATGGCTGACCTTGCCAAGCGTCTGACTGAACACCAGGGCGGCAACAGGAATGTTGACTGGTGGGGCCAGGCTATTTATTACGCGGGCCTGGAGATACTGGAGCAGGCAATTGAGAAAGCCGGCACCATTGATCATTCAGTGCTTAAGGATGTAATTGCTACAGAAACATTTGACACGGTCATTGGCAAAGTTTGGTTTGAAAACGGCGGCGTCCCGGCCGAATGCTATCCCGGCCAGGTCGGGCAATGGCAGAACGGTATCTTTGAAGTGGTCGCCCCGTCGGACAAAGCTACGGCTGCACCTTTGATTCCCAAACCGCCGTGGCCTACCCAATAGCGGGTTGGCAATGGAAATGTGACACGTAATGAAGCAGGCTGCCTTATGGGTACTGCTTTGCTCCTTGCACACCGGCGGGAGGAACCCGTTAAGGCAGCCTGCCCCTTTTCAAATTAAGGGGACAGGAGTTGACCAAATGGTATTGCTAATAAACATTATTCTCAACGGTTTGCTTTTGGGAGGGATATATGCGGTAACCGCCGTTGGCCTGAGCTTGCAGTACGGAGTGGCGCGGATTTTAAATATTGCCCACGGCGAATATATCATGGTTGGAGCTTTTCTTACCTGGCTGGTACACACAAAATTCGGTGTAAATCCTCTCCTCTGCCTGGCAGTGGCAGGCCCGGCCATGTTTATTCTCGGGTATCTGGTACAGACATTTCTATTCAGGAAGCTAAAGGAAAAAACGCCTACACCGGCAGAATTTGAAGGCAGCTCCATGCTGATGGCCTTCGGTATTCTGTTTGTTATCCAAAGCATTGCCATCTTTCTCTGGGGCACAAATATTGAAGGCTATTCATACCTGGCATATTCAATTTACCTGGGGGATATCCGCCTTTCTGTCAACCGGCTGGTTATTCTCATAGCAGCCCTTGCCATCTGTCTCCTGTTTTACCTGCTTCTTACCCGTACACGCACAGGTAAAGCAATCAGAGCCGCTTCCCAGGATCCTGACGCCGCTGCGCTGATGGGGATTAATATCAATCGCATGCTGGCTCTTTGTTTTGCCCTCGGGGCAATGATGGCGGGCTTTGCCGGCATGCTTATCAGCCTTGTCTATCAACTGCAGACAAATATGGGCATGCAGTATACCATTATTGCCATCATTGTTGTCGTCCTCGGCGGGCTTGGCAGCATCCCGGGGAGCTTGATAGGCGGTTTTCTGTTGGGTATTTTAGGAGCCATTGTCAACAGCATCGAGCCGGGATTGCATATGGCTGCTTATTACTTGCTGTTCATGATACTCCTGCTTGTGAAACCCTCGGGTATTTTCGGGAGGTAATGCTGCATGGATAATAACAACAAACTGAAAAAAATAATTGGACCTGTTATACTTGTTCTGATTTTGGCCTTCATGATTTCCCTGCCCCTTTTTGCCCAGAACTACACAATTATCCTTTTGCGAACGATCTTAATGTATGTTGCCCTGACCTTAAGCTGGGTGCTTTTCTCCGGCTTTACCGGATACACTTCTCTTGCAACGGCTGTTTTCTATGGTACGGGCCTTTACACCGCAGGAGTATTGAACGGTGTGCTGCCGCTGCCTTTGCTGATGCTCTGCAGCGGTTTGATCAGCGCTGTACTGGCGCTGATTATCGGAACAATTACACTCAGGCTGAGAGGAATTTACTTTGCTATTTTTACATTAAGCTCCGTTGAGTTGATTAAGCATGTTTTAAACTGGTATGAAATAAACGTTCTCGGTGTCCGGGGGCACTATGTAACAAGGGTCGATTACGGCACCGTTTATTATATCCTGCTTGCCATAGTGGTGCTGATTTTAATCACCACATACCTTATTAAACGTTCCAGATACGGACTGGCTTTATCCGGCATTAAAAGCTGTGAGGAAGCGGCAGTTCATACGGGTGTGAATGCAACGGCGCTGAAAGTGCTGCTTTTTGCCCTGAGTGCCTTTTTTATAGGCATGACCGGTACCGTTATGGCTACCGGGATGTTGTATGTTGACAGCATAATCGCTTTTAACCTGAATTACTCCTTCTTTCCGACATTAATGGCTATTTTCGGCGGGATGAGCAGCATGTTTGGCCCCATAATAGGAGCCACTGTCTTTGCTTACCTGCAGGAATATCTAATAACCAGGTCTCCCGATGCCTACATGTTTATTTTCGGCTTGGTAATGATCATAACCATCCTTTACCTGCCTGACGGGCTGGTTGGCCTGTACGTGAGAATACGGGAGCTTCTCCTGCAAAAAGCAATCCCGCAAATAAGAAGGAAGATTTCGGGAGGTAAACATGCAAATACTGCAAGTTGAAGGTTTATCGAAAAATTTCGGAGGACTGGCGGCAGTATCCGGAGTTGATCTTCAGGTCGAAAGCGGTGAAATACTGGGATTAATCGGCCCCAACGGGGCGGGCAAAACGACGCTTTTTAATCTGATTTCAGGAACTATTGCCCCTAATTCAGGCAAAGTTATTTTTAACAATGAAGTAATCAGCGGTCTGAAACCACATGCTATCTGCAAAAAAGGACTGGTTAGAACATTTCAATCCTGCAAGACTTTTCCGGGAATGAGCGTTTACCAAAATGTTTTGCTGGGCGCTTTGTTCGGTTCGCCCGGGAAAATATCCCGAGAGCAGGCTGACGTCGAAACAAGGGAAATCCTTGAATTTACGGAGCTCGCGGAATTAAGCGATGTCCCGGCTGAAAGCCTGACATTGGAAAAACAGAAAAAGGTGGAAGTTGCCAGGGCTTTGGCGACAAAACCCAAGCTGCTGATGCTGGACGAAATGATGGCGGGGCTAAACCCGACGGAAGTGGCCGAATCCATGGAACTGGTAAGAAAAATCCGGGACAAGGGAATTACCGTTATCATGATTGAGCACGTAATGAAGGCGATTATGAATATCTGCGAGCGCATTATTGTCCTGGACCATGGAAAGAAAATTGCCGAAGGAACGCCGGAGGAAATATCAAAGAACAAGACTGTGATCGAGATTTATCTGGGGGAGTGAGGGCAAGCTTATGCTGGAAGTAAAAAACCTGAACACTTATTATAACAATGTACAAATCCTGTGGGATGTCAGCCTGCAAATCGGAGAAGGGGAAATAGTTGCCCTGCTTGGAGCAAACGGTGCCGGCAAAACCACACTCCTCAATTCTTTAACCGGTCTTGTCCGGCCGGCAGCGGGCAGCGTGGCTTTCCTCGGTCAAGAGATAACGAATTTACCCACTAACGAGATTGTCGAGCTGGGTATTGCCTATCTGCCGGAAGGGGGGAGACTCTTCCCCGATATGACGGTGCAGGAAAACCTGGAACTGGGCAGTTACCTGAAAAATTCCTGGAAGATAAGGAATAAGAGGCTGGAAGAGGTCTACAGCATTTTCCCGCGCTTAAAGGAACGGAGAAAGCAGCTGGCCAAGACATTGAGCGGCGGAGAACGCCAGATGCTGGCCATGGGGCGCTGTCTGATGTCCGGTCCTAAAATGTGCTTTTTTGATGAACTGTCCTACGGATTGGCACCGAAGCTGGTAAAAGAATCATTTGCCATGCTGAAGACGCTGCGTGACCATGGAATTACCATTTTTATGATTGAACAGAATGTCAACCAGAGCCTGGAAATTGCCGACCGGGCTTATGTGCTGGAAAACGGCAGGATTGCCCTGGAAGGCACAAGCGAAGAACTGCTGAAAAGCGACCATGTCAGGAAGGCATATCTTGGCTTGTAGTGTGGTTGATATTGGCAATAAAAGAGCCTTTGCCCGCCATTAGTATGACGGGCGGGCTCTTTTTTTCTGAAGGCAAAGAGGAAAAATATCCCTTATTTTTGCAAAGGCCTTATTATTGACGGGGATTGGTTCCTTGTGGTAAACTTGAAGGGAACATATGTTCCGATCCGTTCTTTACAGAGGGGTGAGGGTGTGTCCGGTTTACAGCAGGTAATGATGAAGTGGCGGGAAGATGCCCGTTTTATGGAGAATGTTGTTCGCTGGGCGGAAATGCCGGCAGCAGAAGGTTCGTATGCGGATTTTCCCGCTTTTTTGCATCCTTCTTTGTGCGCGGGGCTTAAGCGCCGGGGTATAAAGAGACTTTACAGCCACCAGGCGGAAGCCCTTGAGGCGGTGCGGGCGGGATGGAATACGGTTGTAGTGACGCCTACGGCATCGGGGAAAACCCTTTGTTACAACCTTCCGGTACTTAATGAGATTTTTCAAAACCCCCACAGCCGCGCCCTCTATCTTTTTCCAACCAAAGCCCTTTCCCAGGACCAGACGGCCGAACTGCGCGAGCTCTCCGGAGAGGCGGGGCTTGATTTGCGGGCTTTTACATATGACGGGGACACGGAACCGGGCTTGCGGCTGAAGGTCAGACACAGCGGCCATATTGTTGTTACCAACCCGGATATGCTTCATTCCGCTATACTGCCGCACCATACCAAGTGGATTAAACTTTTTCAAAACCTGAAGTATATTGTAATTGACGAGATACATCAATACCGGGGAGTTTTTGGCAGCCACCTGGCCAATGTCCTGCGGCGCCTGAAAAGAATTTGCCGCTTTTACGGCTCGGCGCCTGTTTTTATTCTTTGCTCCGCCACCATTGCCAACCCGGGGGAACTTGCCCGCAGCCTGATAGAAGAACCCGTGGTGGAAATCAGCAAAAACGGGGCTCCCTGGGCCAAAAAGCATTTTATTATTTACAATCCGCCCCTTGTTAACCGGGAGCTCGGGATCAGGCGCAGCACCATGCTGGAAGCCCGGGCCATAGCTGAGGATTTGCTCCGCCAAAATGTGCAGACCCTGATTTTTACCCGCAGCCGGATCGGTGTTGAGGTTATTCTCACCTACCTGCAGCAGGGCGCCCGGAGGAAGCTGCCCGGGCAGGAAAACGGAATACGGGGCTACCGCGGAGGATATTTACCCCGTGAACGGCGGGCTATTGAAGAAGGACTGCGTTCAGGCGAGATCCGGGCTGTGGTCAGCACCAATGCCCTGGAGCTGGGCATTGATATCGGCGAACTTGAAGCCTGCATCATGACCGGCTACCCGGGCAGCATTGCCGCTACCCGGCAGCAGGCCGGCCGCTCCGGCAGGCGCAGCGGCGAGTCGCTTGCCATACTGATAACAAGCAGTGAACCTCTTAACCAGTATATTGCCGAAAATCCCGACTACCTGCTGCACAGCTCTCCGGAGCGGGCGCTGGTTAACCCGGACAACCCGGTGATACTTACCAACCATGTCCGCTGCGCCGCCTTTGAATTGCCCTTTGCCAAGGGAGAACTTTTCGGCAATGCCCGGATAGACGAAATTCTTGAATTTTTGGCGGAAGAGCAGGTTCTTTATGAAACCGGCGGGCGTTATTACTGGATGGAGGACGCTTATCCTGCGGAGGAAATCAGCCTGCGCAGCGCAACCCGGGAAAATGTGGTGATTATAGACATTACGCGGCCCGAGCCGCGGGTGATAGGCGAGGTGGACCGCTTCAGTGCGCCTATGCTTGTGCATGAAGAAGCCATCTACATCCACGGCGGTGAGCAGTACCAGGTGGAAAAACTGGATTTTGCCGAGAAGAAGGCTTTTGTGCGCCGGGTTGATGTCAATTATTATACGGATGCCAATCTGAATGTGGATTTAAAGGTCCTGGATACCTTTGCCTCGGAAGAGGACGGCATTATCAGGGCCTGGGGCGAAGTGCGCCTGAATGCCCTGGTTTCCATGTTTAAGAAGATCCGTTTCCATACCCACGAAAACATCGGGGCGGGGCCGGTAAACCTGCCGGAGACGGAGATGCATACTACTGCTTTCTGGCTTGCTTTTCCTCCGGAAACAGTCCGCGGCCTGAAACCGGAAGCACTGCAGTCCGGTCTGGCCGGGCTGGCAAATGTAGCCGCCCAGATTGCCGCTTTCTTTGTAATGGGGGACACGCGGGACCTGCGGGCTGTCTGCCAGGTCAAAGCACCCTTTACCGGACTGCCGACCGTTTATTTATATGACAACATTCCCGGGGGAGTAGGCTACAGCCAGGAAATATTCCGTGTTTACAAAGATATTTTTGCCGCTGCCCGGAAGCTGGTGGCCGGCTGCCCCTGCAGCGGCGGCTGTCCTTCCTGTGTCGGGCCGGAGCACCAGGTGGGTGAAGGCGGGAAGCAGCATACATTGCGGTTGCTGGAGGTTATTTTAAGTGAGCAGCCTGCGTGAATGGCTGAAAAGAATGCAAAGCTCCGGGGAGATAACAGTGAGGAGGCCTGCCGCTTTCCACAGGCTTGAACCGGCAGCAGCCTTCCTTTTCCCGGGTGAGGAAAAAACAGCGCAAACGGTGTACGGCAGCTGTTATTACCGGGAAATTGCCTTTCCCCTGGACTACAGGCACGGCAGCGGGCAGCTTGCCGAGCTGCTTTCCTGCTGCGGCGCCGATCTGGTACTGCCGGCCAAGGATCCTGCCCTGGCAGAATTTGTGCCTGCCGAAGCCTTATTTTTGGATATTGAAACAACGGGTCTTGCCGGCGGTACAGGTACCCTTGCATTCCTGGTCGGCTTGGGCTGGTACCGGAACGGCCGCTTTGTCATCCGGCAGTATTTTTTGCCCGACCCGTCACGGGAAGCGGCCATGCTGCACCATATTACCGAAACTATGAGCCGCTTTCCAGGGATAGTAACTTTCAACGGCAAAACATTTGACCTGCCCCTGGTCCGGACGCGGCAAGTCTTGCACGGGATGGAGGAAGCCGCAAAGGGCTGCTTTCATTTGGACCTGCTTCCCTGTGCCCGCCGCCTGTGGAAAGAAAGGCTTGCTTCCTGCAGCCTGAAAAGTTTGGAAACGGCATTGCTGGGACTAGAGCGGGTCGGTGATATCCCGGGAGCGGAAATTCCGGCCGTTTATTTTCATTATTTGCGCACCGGGGATACTGACCGCCTGCGCACCGTGTTTGAACATAATGTCTGGGATATTCTTTCCATGGTCAGGCTGCTGGCCTTTGCTGCCCTTGCAGCTGCCGGCAAAGCAGTAACACACCCGGCTGATTATCTTGCCGTGGGCAAACTGTATGAAGAGCAGGGCTGCCGGGAAGCAGCCGCAGAATTTTACCGAAAAGCGGCATCCTGCAGGAACAGGCAGCTGCAGTACAAAGCAAAGCTGCACCTTTCGCTGCTTTACAAACGGCAGGGTAAATGGCAGGAGGCAAAAGCCATCTGGAAAGAACTGCTGCGCAACAGATGTGAAAACCCTGTTCCTTACCTTGAACTGGCAAAATATTATGAGCATAGGGCGAAAAATTTCAGTCTGGCGCTGGCTATGACAGAATGTCTCCTGGCCCAGGGGCGGCATTTGGCACCGTCCGGCGGACAGCTGAGCAGGGAGGCCCTGCTTTACCGCCGGGAAAGGCTGCTAAGGAAAATCAAAGGTCCAAAGGAAAGAATTGAAGCCGAATCCGGCCTGAACGGCGGCAGGATGCGACCTCTTTTCAATTGCAAAAGCCCTGCTTTTGTAGTAAAGTTTACACTAGCAGACAAATAAACAAAATTATGAATTTACTACTGTTTTCGAAAAGGAGGTTGTCCTTTGGCTCACAAGTACCCGCATGTATTTGAACCTATGATGATTCGCGGCGTGTATTTTAAAAACCGTATTGAACTGGCACCGCCGGGCTGCGGCGGAGGCGGTGATGAAAACGGTTTTGTAACGCCCAGTGTAGTTGAGTATTTCAGGCCTTACGCCAGGGGAGGCGCCGCAATCATTACTGTCGGTAATTGTTCCATTGACATCACCGAATGCAATGACGAAGGTCCCAACCAGCTTGAATTGCGTTTTGACGAGTGCATACCCGGCCTTTCAACATTTGCTGAGATGTGCAGAAGTTATGGCGCCCAGGGCTCAATAGAGATCAACCACTGCGGAGCTACGCAGGGGAATGTGCCGGATTCGAAGGCCGGTGACAACGGCTTCGGGCCCTCGGCCATTGTGACGGCGGCGGAACTTGTGCGGGCGCAGCAGCAAGGCCGCGCCCCCCTGAAGCTGCGTGAGATGACTAAAGAGAAGATTGAAGAAACGGTGCAAAAATACGCTGCCGCCGCGCTCCGCTGTAAAAAAGCCGGTATGCAGATGGCGATGTTTCACGGCGCGCACGGGAACCTGCTGGCGCAGTTTTTCAGCCCGTATTTTAACAGGCGCACGGACGAATACGGCGGCTCGATTAAAAACCGGGCGCGGTTTGCCGTTGAGGTGCTGGACGCGACGCGCGAGCTGGTGGGTGAAGACTTTGTCATCGAGTACCGTATCTCGGCGGACGAATTTGCCGAGGGGCACACGCACTTCCCGGAAACGCTGCAGTTTATTGATATCATCAAGGATAAGATGGACATCCTGCATGTCTCCGGCGGCCTGCATGACACCATGGGAGAACCATGGCATATGCGTCCCATGGTCCAGCCTTATATGTGGGATTGGATGTACAATGTACATTTTGCGGAGAAAATTAAAAAAGCGTTCCCGGACCTTATAGTTGCGACAGTTGGCTCTATAAAAAATATTGCCCAGGCGGAGGAAATCATCGCCTCCGGAAAGGCCGATTTCGTGGCAATGAAACGTGCACTGCAGGCAGATCCCGACATGCCCCGGAAGTACGCCGAGGGGCGCGAGTGGGAGCACAGGCCCTGCCTGCGCTGTTCATGCTTCTTCATGGATAAATATGGCGTGTTCAAGTTTAAATGCTCAGTTAACCCGTACTTTGGCAGGAATTCGGAGTACCCCGAAGGAAGAGCTCCCCGTGCGCCTTTGAAGAAAAAAGTTGCGGTTATCGGAGGCGGCCCGGCAGGCATACAGGCAATGCAAACGCTGGTGGAGCGTGGACATGACGTTACTCTTTATGAGCAAAGCGGAGAGGTCGGGGGCAATGTGAAAAAGGCAGCGCTGCTTCCTGTAAAAAGGGATGTCAGGCAGTACCTGGAATACCTGCAAAAACAGTTGCTGCACACACCGGCCAGGGTACTGCTTAATACCAAAGCAACGCCGGAACTGCTCGCCAAGGAAAACTACGATGCGCTAATTGTGGCCATCGGCGCCGTGCCGGTTGTCCCGGATGTGCCGGGAATTGAAAAACCGCTTGTCCACTGGGCGCCGGATGCGCATGCCAAAGGTATTGATGTCGGCGATAATGTTGTTATTATCGGCGCAGGTGTCATTGGAATGGAGTATGCAATACACTATGCAGGCGAAGGACGCAATGTTGCGCTTGTTGAGCTTAAGGACTCGCCTACCATCAGCACATCAGTTGCCGGAGTGCTCGGGGGAGAATATGACCTGCTTCAGGGCATTAAAAACGAGAAAATCCGGCTCTGTTTCAACAGTATCCTGAAGAAAGTCGGTGACGATTTTGTTGTCATTGCCGATGTCAAAACAGGGGCGGAGAAGGAAATTCCGGCAAGTACTGTGCTGCTTGCCGCAGGCATGAAGCCGCGCTTCATCGAAGCCCAGCAATTCCGGACCTGTGTGCCGCCCACCAACTTGTTCGTAATCGGCGACTGCCTGGAGGTCAACGAAATACACGGAGCGGTGAGTACGGCCTTCGATATTGCCGTCCAGATTTAACAGCAGACATTTTTGCCCGTTTTTGGTTAGTGTAAAATTACTTT
>DGEC01000071.1 GCA_002385745.1 Firmicutes bacterium UBA3936 | reverse complement strand
GGTCCGGGTTCGGGACGGGAAGCGGCCATACGTTCACTGCAGGCCGCCGGCCTGGAAGTAAACCTGATAAAAGATGTAACACCAATTCCGCATAACGGTTGCCGTCCGCCGAAACGGCGCAGAGTATAGCAACAGAGGAGGTGCTTTCTATTGGCTAGATATACAGGTCCGTCATGCCGGCTGTGCCGCCGGGAAGGAATAAAGCTTTACCTGAAAGGCGAGCGTTGTTATACTGAAAAGTGTTCTGTAGATCGCCGGAGCTATGCACCGGGCCAGCATGGCCAGCGCCGCCGGGGCAAATACTCCGAGTACGGCTTGCAGCTGCGGGAAAAACAAAAAGCCCGCCGCATTTATGGTGTGCTGGAAAAACAGTTTCGCAGGTATTTCAAGGAAGCTGACAGGCGCAAGGGTATTACAGGGGAGAACTTATTGCAGATTCTGGAGTCACGGCTGGATAATATTGTTTATCGCATGGGTTTTGCTCTTTCGCGCTCGGAGGCCCGTCAGCTTGTCAGACATGGTCACTTCACAGTAAACGGGCAGAAAGTAACAATACCTTCTTACCAGGTCAGCCCGGGTGATGTTGTAGCCGTCAAGGAAACAAGCCGTGGGAAAGGCCGTTTTAAGGAATTGGCTGAACTCACCCGCAACCAGGGAAGGGTGGAATGGCTGGAAGTAGACAGCGATAATCTAACAGGCAAAATAATTCGCCTGCCTAACCGTGAAGAAATTGACACTCCCATTGAGGAACACTTAATTGTTGAGCTTTACTCCCGCTAATTAATTGCGGAACCTACACCCTCGCATTGTTAATGGAATCCAGAAGGAGGGTTATAAACCTTGATTGAAATTGAAAAGCCCAGAATTGAGCGTGTCAGTGATCCTGCCCTGGCTACCTACGGCAAGTTTGTTGTTGAACCTTTGGAGCGCGGTTACGGTATTACCTTAGGTAATTCTCTCCGCCGCGTGCTCCTGTCTTCACTTCCCGGTGCAGCTGTTACATCGGTAAGAATTGAAAATGTTCTCCATGAATTTTCCACAATCCCCGGTGTAGTGGAAGATACAACGGAAATCATACTCCAACTTAAGAACCTGGCGTTAAAGATTCATACAGATGAACCGCAGGTCCTGACGGTTGCTGCTGTCGGGCCGGGTGAGGTAACTGCCGGGGATATCCGCCTGCCTGCAGATGTGGAAGTCCTCAATCCCGATTTGCACCTGGCTACCCTGGAAGAGGGAGGCAGCTTGTATATGGAAATCAACGCCACAGTCGGCCGCGGGTATGTCCCGGCGGAGCGCAATAAAGAACCGGGGCAGCCTATAGGTGTGATTCCCGTGGATTCACTCTTCTCTCCCATCAGGCGGGTAAACTACAAAGTGGAAGATACACGTGTCGGTCAGCACACAGACTATGATAAACTAACCCTGGAAGTCTGGACAAACGGGAGTATTCAACCTGACGAAGCCATTAGCCTGGGAGCTAAAATCTTAAGCAAGCATTTGCAGTTGTTCGTTAACCTGACGGAAGAAGTAGATGAAGTAGAAATCCTTGACGATAGAGACGAAGACGACATGGCAAAGGTTTTGGAAATGACCATAGAAGAACTGGATCTTTCCGTCCGCTCTTATAATTGCCTCAAACGGGCAGGTATCAACACTGTAGGAGAATTAATCCAGAGGACGGAAGAAGACATGATGAAAGTGCGCAACCTTGGAAAAAAGTCCCTGGAAGAGGTGCAGAACAAGTTAAAAGAATTAAACCTCAGCCTGCGTGACAGCAATGAGTAAAGGGGGGAAAAGCCATGGCATTACGTAAATTCGGACGCCGCAGTGATCATCGCCGCGCAATGCTGCGCAACCTGGCAACGTCCATTATTCTGGCCGAAAAGGTCAGGACAACGGAAGCCAAGGCCAAACAACTGCGCAGCATTACGGAAAAAATGATTACTCTGGGCAAGCAGAACACTCTTCATGCACGGCGCCAGGTACTGGCCTATCTCCTTGATGAAACGGCTGTGAAAAAGCTTTTTGATGAGATCGCCCCGCGCTACGTCGGCCGTGAGGGAGGTTACACCCGTATCCTGAAGCTGGGGAGACGCCGCGGGGATGCCGCCCCCATGGCCATCATCGAGCTGGTATAGATTGCAAAACAAGCAAGAAAACCGACCGGACAGCTGTCGATTTTCTTTGTCTGTTTTCCTGCCCGGTTTGCGAAGGTTGCTACGGGGGTGAGTGCAATAGAAATAATCCGTGCAACAGAGTTGGGTTACAAGTACAGTAGTGCCGACACCGGAGAAATCTGGGCATTGCGCAATATAAACCTGACGATAAATAAAGGAGAATTTGTAGCTGTTCTCGGCCCCAACGGTTCGGGGAAATCAACACTGGCCAAGCATTTTAACGCCCTTCTTCTACCGACATGCGGCCGTTTATGGGTAGACGGCCTTTTGACCGGTGAAGCGGTAAACCACTGGCAGATAAGGCAAACTGTTGGGATGGTTTTTCAAAATCCCGACAACCAGATTGTTGCTACCACAGTTGAAGAAGACGTGGCTTTCGGGCCGGAAAATCTTGGGATTCCCTCGGGTGAAATCAGGCGGCGCGTCGATGAAGCGCTGAAGCTTGTCGGCATGTACGACTACCGGCAGCATGCTCCCCACCTGCTTTCCGGCGGCCAGAAACAAAGAGTGGCCATAGCCGGAGTCCTTGCTATGCAACCGAGGTGCCTGGTTTTGGATGAGCCGACAGCCATGCTGGATCCGCGGGGGCGCCGGGAGGTCATGGACACTGTCCGGAGACTGAACAGGGAAGAAGGAATTACCGTAATTTTTATTACTCACTTTATGGAGGAAGCTGTTTACGCCGACCGGGTAATTGTTTTAGGAGACGGGGAAATTATTTTTCAAGGAACGCCGGAGGAAACATTCCGTCAATCTTCTCTGCTGCGGAATCATGGCCTTGACGTTCCACCGGTGGCGGAACTGGCAGAAGAACTGCGGGCGGCAGGACTGGCTGTCCCCGATTCCGTGCTTACAGTAGAAGAGATGGTGGAACAGTTATGCAGATAATCCTGGAAAATGTCAGCCATGTATACATGCCCGGTACTCCCTTTGAAGTAAAGGCCCTGCAAAACATCAACCTTAATATTGAACAGGGGGAATACCTGGCCATAATAGGACATACCGGATCGGGCAAATCCACTCTTGTCCAGCACCTAAACGGCCTGCTTTTGCCGACGGAAGGACGGGTCCTGGTGGACGGCAGAGATATTGCTGCCGAAAAGGAAGGACTCCGGGAAATACGCCGCCGTGTCGGACTGCTTTTTCAGTTTCCGGAACAGCAGCTTTTTGCAGAAACCGTTTTTGCCGATGTGGCTTTTGGTCCTCAAAATATGGGGCTTCCCGCTGACGAGATAGAGAGAAGAGTTCATAGAGCGCTTCTTCAGGTCGGACTGCCGCCGGAGGAGTTCTGTGACCGCTCACCTTTTTCCCTTTCAGGGGGACAGATGCGGCGGGTGGCCATGGCCGGTGTTATGGCAATGCAGCCGGAAGTGCTGATTCTCGATGAACCGGCAGCGGGCCTTGATCCGCGCGGAAAAAGAGAAATGTTTGCCCAGATTGACCGTCTGCACCGGGAAGAGGGGCTGACGGTAATCCTGGTTTCCCATAGCATGGAGGATGTGGCCAGCAGGGCCAAGCACCTGCTGGTACTGGCGGAAGGCAGGCAAGTTATGTACGGTACGCCGGAAGAAGTTTTCCGGGATGCCGCAAGAGTGGAAGAAATGGGACTGGCCCTGCCGCAGATGACGCTTCTGATGCACCGTCTGCGCCAGGCAGGGAAAAATGTCCCTCTCGAGATCTACAGCGTGCCTGATGCCCGGGATGCAATTCTGGCAATGCTGGAGGGGAACAGGAAATGAGTATGTTTAGAAGTATAACCATTGGCCAGTATCTGCCGGGCGATTCATTCCTGCACCGGCTCGATGCCCGCAGCAAACTGATAGCTCTTGTTTTCTTCATTATTGCTGTTTTTGTGGTCAATTCCTACTGGGGATATTTATTTTTAGCGGTGATTGTTTTTGTTCTTTTGCTTTTTTTGGCGCTTCCGCTGAGTTATCTACTGCGCGGACTGCGCCCGGTTTACTACATCATGATTTTTACTATGCTGATTCATCTTTTTTTTACCAAAGGCGGCACGGTTCTTTTTCGCATAGGTTCTCTTACAATTGAATCCCACGGCCTTTATCTTGGTTTCTTTATGGTCCTGCGGATTGTTTTTTTAATTATGATTACATCACTGCTGACCCTGACAACCTCCCCCATTACCCTGACTGATGCCATAGAGTATCTGATGGGCCCGCTGCGTAAAATAGGAGTGCCGGCCCACGAAATTGCCATGATGATGACCATTGCCCTGCGCTTTATCCCCACCCTGATGGAGGAAAGTGAGAAAATTATGAAAGCGCAGATGGCACGCGGCGCCGACTTTGAAAGCGGGAATTTTTTTCGCCGGGCCAAAAGCCTTGTCCCGCTTTTGGTACCTCTGTTTGTCTCTTCCTTCAGGCGGGCCGACGACCTGGCGGTAGCCATGGAAGCAAGATGCTACCGCGGCGGCGAAGGGCGCACGCGGCTGCGGGAACTGCAGGCAGCACCGCGAGACTTTTTTGCCGTTGCCGTCAGTATTGCCCTGATTCCCATTCTTATCTACTTCAAGCTCTGACCGGGCACCGGTTGGCAGAGGGAGGGGGTTTGCCATGAGAAACATTAAACTTACTCTTGCTTATGACGGCACAAATTATCATGGCTTCCAGCTGCAGAGCAATGCGGTAACGGTCCAGGAAAAACTGGAAGAAGCGCTGCAGACCGTCTTCGGCAGCCCAATCCGGATCACTGCCGCAAGCCGGACTGATGCCGGGGTGCATGCCCTGGGACAGGTAATAAACTTCAGAACGGATTCCCGTATTCCGGCGGAAAGAATTCCCTACGCCCTCAATTCCGTCCTCCCTGATGATATCGTCATTACGGCGGCCTCTGAGATGCCTGCCGATTTTCACGCCCGTTTCAGTGCCAAAAGCAAAGTTTACTGCTATTTTATTGACCGTGCACCTCACCCGCAGGTTTTAACCCGTCACTATGCTTATCATATCCGCTACCCCCTGGATGTGGGATTGATGCAAAAGGCTGCGGCTACTATGGTAGGCAGGCATGACTTCCGGTCCTTTATGGCCAGCGGCAGCAATGTCACATCAACTGTTCGCCATTTGAAGCGCCTGGAAGTGAAGGAATGCAACGGTTATATGAAGATAACGGCCGAGGCTGACGGCTTCCTTTACAATATGGTCCGCATCATCACCGGGACACTCCTGGAGGTGGGTTGCGGCAAGCGCGACTATAATCTGGAACCCGTAATAAAGGCCTGTTCCCGGGAAGCAGCGGGGCCCACCGCGCCGCCCCGGGGGCTGGTACTGCGGGAGGTTAAGTACGACTGAAGGCTTCCCGGCTCCTAAAGTGGTTAGTGTAAAATTACTTTAGG
>DGEC01000032.1:12894-17173 GCA_002385745.1 Firmicutes bacterium UBA3936 | reverse complement strand
CCAACCTCCACCTCCGCAAATTATATCTTGACACTTATTCAAATACACTATATAATGTTCTATTTACTGTTTGACAGTCAGCCGGACATATGTTATAATATATAAGCAAATCTTGTCTGGGGTGATAGAGTGGCAGCAACAAATGCAATTGCACAGATCAGGCGGAATCTGGAATCACATGTCGGACAGAAAATTCGTCTGCGTGCACATCGCGGGCGGCGTAAAACCCTTGAAAAAGTCGGTGTCCTTGAAAATACTTATCCCTCAATTTTTGTGATCAGGGTTGATGAACCAAATTATTACCAGCGTTTATCCTTTTCTTATGCAGATGTGCTGACGGAAACAGTGGAATTAACACTGGTGCATAAAGATACGAACGGCAAAAGAATAAAATTGGCATAAATTCGTGATTACAGCCGGAAAGGCTGTTTTTTTTTGCCTTTAACCGTTCAGTGGACATATTTGCTGCAAAGCTGCATAGATTTGTAAAGGCACACTTTCCGTGGTCGGGGCATATAATTTAGCGACACTTTATCCTTTGCCATACATTAATCAATTTAACAGAAAGGAGGCTGAACAATGGGAAAAGATGAATTTCTTCCCGTGAGGTGCATTACGGATTTGCTTAAGGTAGAGCAGGTAGTTGGCGAGAATGCTTCCCAAACTTCGGTGATCCGGGAAGTTGCCCTGCCCGGAAGGGTGCAGAAGATTACGGAAGTGGATACAAGAATTCTTGATGTCAGAGGACGTGTAATTGAAAATAAAGTAGTTGTTGAAGGGGTAATCCATAAGCAAATCTTTTTTGTCGATGACTCAGGGAAGTTAAAAGAGTTTACCGTTGAAGATGAAAGGTTTGTGCATTTTATTGATGTTCCCGGGGCAATGCCCGGAATGAATGTCCAGGTTCACGCTCGCGTAGAATTTGTCGGACATGATTTCATCCGCGAAATCAAAGATTTTCGTGACAGTGACGAAGACGTGGCAGAAGATGCGGAAACGCTTTACCACTGGGATAAAGTCAGGTCTCTTTTCCGGCAGACGGTCATTTTGGAGATATTCGCCAAGGTAACAGAGAGTATCCAGCTTGATGTGGTTGTGGATGTGCAAGGGGTTGATCCCCGGCATGTAACCACGGAACTGTTAAAAGTTGACAGTGTGATTGGCGAAAACGCTTCACAGGTTGCTGTTCGCAGTGAGATAGATTTGGGCCGCCCTGCCAAGAAAATTAAAAATATTGATGCTCAGGTACAAGATATTGTTGCCCGTGCCATTGAAGATAAAGTCATTGTCGAAGGAGTTCTGCACAAACAGATCTTTTTTGTCGGCGAGAAAAGTGATACTGTATTTGAAGTTTCGGTAGACGAAAGGTTTACTCATTTTGTTGACGTTCCCGGTGCTTTTCCCGGTGCCAATGTACATGTATTCCCGCGGGTGGAATTTGTAGATGTCGATATTGACCCCAATGATCCAAGCCGCGGGAAGCAGACGGCAATTATAGATATTTTTGCCAAGGTAACGGAAACTGTCCAGGTAGACGTTGTAACCGACATTGCCGGTGTCCCCACAGTTAAGGAGCTGCTTAAAGTATCACAGGTGATCGGGGAAAATACCAAGCAGGACAAAATTGTGGCAAACCTTACAGCTCCTGTCCCGGTACGTAAAATAGCGGGTCCCCCGGATACCCGTTTTGAAAATCTGGAGATACGGGTAATTGAGGATAAAGTAATTATTGAAGGCGACCTGGTAAAAAACATTTTTGTTGTCAAAGAGGGTAAACAGCCGGAAGTACATGCATTTGAGACCAGGGAGCATTTTACCGTTTTTGTTGATATTCCCGGGGCGATGCCGGGACATGTGGCACAGGTTTACCCACGGGTCGAGTTTACCGACTTTGAGATTGACCCGCGTGACCATACGCGTATCCGGCAGATAACAGTTATTGAAGTATTTGTAAAAGTAACTGCCTTTATCCAATTGGAAGTTGTGGTCAGCTGTGAAGTTGGGCCGAAACCGTCTGTTACCGTTTATATTGTGCAGAAAGGAGACACACTTTTTAAGATAGCCCAGCGTTTCGGCGTGTCCCTGGATGCTTTGATTGCTGCCAATCCTGAGATAACAGATCCCGATAAAATTTTCCCAGGGCAAAAAATCTTAATACCAAGGAAACCCAAAGGTTAGAGCAGCATCCGGCCGATGCTGCTTTTTTTCTGTGCACAGTAAAAAACTGCGTTATTTTACAGCGTCAACCTATCGCTGCCGCCAGCATAGGATAAACGGGAGGAATGAACATGTCAAATTCTGCAGGAATTAAGAGGACCCTTGCTTTGTTGCATTCTGCAGGGGAAACCGAGTTTACCGTTCCGCTGTCATGTTTGCTTCCGGGGGAGGTAAAAGAGTTTACCGGTCCGGAAGTAACGGTGCTGGAAGCCCGTGCGGCAGCACTGAAAGGGGAAATTTTTACACAAATAGCCCTTCTGCTGGAGACATACTTTCTTGACGGCTCAACGGGACTGACGGAGAAAAAGACCAATGTAATAAATGTAGCACGGCTGCTGCCCGATGAAAAAATACGCCCCGGCAATACGGTGGAGGTCGATGTTGAAGCAACGGTTGACAGGAATTGGCTTCCAAGAGAGGAGATGAATCAGGACAGGCAAACGACGATGCTTGCAGGGAAAGCGAAAATTGCTCTTAAATACAGCGCTTATGCCGAGGAGGAAGTGACTTTTCTAAGACCGGCCGCCGCAGAAGAAGCTGCAGCTGAGGCAGAAGCAATAAAAATCGAAACTATTTTGACACACTTCAAAGAGTTGTTTGACCTCTCTTTGCCGCTTGAAAGCGAGGAAGTGCTTCCCAAGGCCGAAAAGTTTTCCGGCTGTCTTGCCAACCAGCGGGCTACGGTTTTATATAACTGGGTCAAGGTAGAGGGCGACTTGGTTGTGACTGCGGAAAAGGAGAACGGCACTGCTGCGGGAGACAGTTATGTCTTTCCGGTAAAATATTTTGTGGAAGTAAAAGGCGCAAGAGAAGGTATGGATGCGTGTGTAACAGGACAGGTGCCCTTTTTTATCCGGGAGGAGCAGGATGAAAAGCAGCATCTGCTGCGGGGGCTTCTGCGCCTGGAGGGCCGCCTGACAGGAGAGGAAACATTGCAGGTTGCAGCGGAGCGCGGCACGGGTTCACTCTACCATTCTCCGCATGATCATTTTCAGGTAGAAGAAATTGTCAGCAGCGGCTCTTCCCAATTGTTGATTGAACGGCAGATATTTTTCCGCCGTCCTGTCAGAGCCATACGTGAGCCGGTGGATGCCAGGGTCCGCAATCTGCGGCATGAAGTGATTAATAACAAAGTTATAGTGCGTGGCGTTCTTCATAAGCAGTTGTTTGCCGTTGATGCGCACAGCGGTACAGTCTTTTTGCATGAGGTGGATGAAAGCTTCGTCCACTTTGTAGACGTGCCGGGGGCCAGGCCGGGGATGCGGGCGCAGGTAAATGCACATGTTGAATTTGTAAAAGTGGATATCTCCCCGGATAAAGAGTCTGCCCGCCAGGTAGCAATTATTGCCTTTAGGGTTAGAGTAAAAAGGTTGGTAAAAAAAGAGAAAATTTTTAAACCGCCTCATCACCCGCAACCATCACCAAAGAAAGAGATAATTTATATTGTCCGGTCCGGCGATACCATTTGGAAAATTTCCCGCATGTTCGGTGTCCCTATGGAAGCAATCATTGCAGCCAATAATTTAAAAAACCCGGATTTGATATTCCCGGGACAAAAACTTATTATCCCAAAATAATGGAATAAATACTTAACGCAGTGGTTTTGGCAAGATATCTTAATAAGGCAGATATCTTGCCTTTCCTTATGCGGACAGGGCAAATTTTATCGCAGCAGCTGTTTTGCATCAGGCAGAATTGGTGCATATAATTGAGATGTAAACGTTTCTTAATATTATTAATTTTTTTTAAGGAGGCATGCTTTCTTGCAGAAAAAAAGAAGGACAACCCTGACATTAACAATCCTTTTCCTCGCGATTTCCCTCCTGGTCTCTTCTCCTGCAGCAGCCGCACATAACTGCAAGCGCTACAGCCACAATACCGGCTCAGGACTGCAACTGCCTGTCCTGCAGAAAACATATCAGTTAAAAACAGATACAGTTTGGAGCATCGGCAGTGTTTTCTGCACGCCTGCCGGACGTCTGCTGCTGAAGTCCATACCATGCCTGAAGTATATAGTAATCCGTTTTCCCGCACCTGAACCGGCGCCCGAACCCGAGCCTGC
>DGEC01000032.1:0-12640 GCA_002385745.1 Firmicutes bacterium UBA3936 | reverse complement strand
GAACCCGAGCCTGCACCTGAACCGGCGCCCGAACCCGAGCCTGCGCCGGAACCGCAACCTGAACCTGAACCTGAACCGGTTGAAGGGCTGAATGAAAGCGAAAAGAAAATGCTTGCTTTGTTGAACTCTGAAAGAGAAAAAGCAGGCCTGCCACCTTTGCAGGTGGATATGGAACTGGTTAAACTGGCCCGCCTTAAATGCCACGATATGATTGAATTGAATTATTTTGCCCACCAGTCCCCTACCTACGGCTCTCCCTTTGATATGATGAGGAATACGGGTATAAAATACCGCACGGCAGGGGAAAACCTGGCCGGCGCACCGACAGTTGAACGGGCCCATACCGCGTTGATGAATTCTCCGGGGCACCGGGCAAACATTCTTAATGCGTCTTTTACCCATATAGGTATCGGAGCAGTCAAAGGCGGACCTTATGGAATGATGTTTACGCAAATGTTTATCGGTCGTTGAAAAACCCGGAGGCAGCCTGCACAAGGCTGCCTTTCCTATTGTCCGTTTTGGCTTTTGCTTAATAATAGGGCAGGCGGACAGGGCTTTAGCGGTTGTATTGCGGTATGAGCAGCATCTTGCCGGGATGGAGGTATTTGGGGTATTTGATTTTATTAAAACTAATCAGCTCCTCCGGACTGATTTTAAACCGCCTGGCTATTGACTCCACTGTATCCCCGGGACGGACAAAATAAACCTCCTTGCCGGTATGTTCCGGTATTTTCTCCGTTTCCTGCCGGTCGAAAATAATAACGGGGGTACCGATAGGTACGAGCGGAAATATTTCTTCTATATCTTCATTGTACATGCGTACACAGCCGGCGGTGGCAGCGGTGTTGATTGTCCAGGGATTGAATGTGCCGTGAATGCCATGGCGCTGATAGGTAAAAGCCATCCAGCGTGTACCAAGCCCCGGATGAGGCTTTGGATTTTTTTCATAAATCTTAAATTCACCGAGAGGAGTAGGTGTTTCGGGCCTGCCGACAGCAATGGGATAGGTTTTGTACAGTTGATTTTGACGGTAAAAAATAAGTTTTTTCATTAAGCGGTTAATTTCGATGCGGGTCATGACCGCCCTCCAAAAATCTTTTAATCTTGCTCTTATATTATGATAATGGCGGTAAAATGCTAATAACCGTCTTTGCTAATTTTTTTTACTGCTTTAGTATAGATATTGCCAGAGTAATGCAAGTAAAAAAACAAATAATATAAAAGACCCTGTTAATGTTCAAAAGGAGTGAGGCTAATGAGTCCGCGGCGTGACAAAATTATGTCCGATGCGCTTAAAGAAGAGTTAGCCGAAGAATTAGGCGTTGCCGATATAGTTCGCCGGGAAGGATGGGGCGGCGTATCATCCCGGAACTGTGGAAATCTGGTTAAACTGGCAATAGAGCGCGCCGAAAAAGCTCTGATGAATGAACAGTAAGGGTTGGGCGTACCGGAAGAGCCGGTACGCCTTTCTCTGTTTGGTGGTGAAAAAAGGAATTTGCATGCTGATGTGGAATAGTAAATCAAGATTTCGCAGCGGCTTTCCAGATTAGGGATAAAAAAGCATGAGAAAGATATGGAGGGACGACGGTGAAAGAGTTACGCACCTTAAATGACGTCAGTGCTTTAACAGTGTCTAAGGAACGTATTTTTCATTCCGCAAGCCATGAAGAGATTCTTGCCGGTGCAACTACGGATATTTACTTTGTTCGCACTTTAGAAATTCTCAGAGCTGCCGATAAGATAAATACGGAAGTTACGGCGGATATTTTTGCCGGAAGAGGCGGAGTTTTATGCGGCATTGAAGAAGTTGCAAACTTGCTTGCAACAAAAAATGTACAGGCCTGGGCTCTTGATGAGGGACAGGAATTTGCCCCCAAAGAGGTTGTGCTGCGTATTAAGGGGAAATACAGCGAATTTGGTATTTATGAGACCGCAATCTTGGGTATGCTGGCCAATGCGAGCGGCTGGGCAACGGCGGCCCGCAGATGTAAAAAACTGGCCGGCGACCGTCAGGTTTTTTGTTTTGGTGCCCGGCATGTTCACCCCGCTGTGGCTCCTGTAATGGAACGGGCTGCTCTGGTTGGCGGAGCAGACGGCTGCAGCTGTATTTTGGGAGCCAAACTGGCCGGGCAGGAACCGAAAGGTACTGTTCCCCATGCAGTGGTGTTAATACTGGGAGATACGCTGGAGGTTGCTCTTTTATATCATCGTATCATGCCGTCGGGAGATCCCCGGATAATTCTGGTTGACACATTTAAGGATGAAGGTGAAGAAGCTTTACGGGTTGCAGAGGCTTTAGGCGATTCTTTGGACGGAATACGATTGGACACGCCGTCTGAACGCGGCGGCGTTACTCCGGGACTGGTCCGTGAAGTACGGGCGCGTTTGGATCAAAAAGGGTTTCAGCATGTGAAAATTTTTGCATCCGGCGGAATTGATGATGAAAGACTGCCGTTCTTACTCGAAGCAGGTGTGGATGCCTTTGGTATCGGATCTTATATTTCACGTGCACCGGCAATAGATATGACCATGGATATCAAAGAAGTGGAAGGCAAACCCATTGCAAAAAGGGGACGCATACCTGGCATTACTGAGAACAAGAGGTTAAGAAAAATACTATAGCCGGGGGTAGCCGTGTATGCCATATGACTCTCAGGGAGAATTCTTTCTGCAACTGCTTGCTGATTATACACTGGTTAATGAAATGCTTATAGGTTCCAGTGCAAAATTGTATCTGAAAAAACTGGGCATAAAATATGGTTATGATGTTGAAGATCGCTATCGCACAACGGTTGGGAACAAAAACACGGCCTTAAGCAGGGAAGAGTTTATCAAAATAGTTGTCGATTTATTAAATCAGCTGGGCGGACAGGTGCAGTGCAGAAAACACACAGAAAGCAAGGTTGAATTTGTCGACTATAAATGCCCCTTTGGATATATGATTATCAAAAGCCCGGCTCTTTGCGAGGTCATAAAGGGGATGATTGGCGGCATAGGTGCGCGGAACTTTCCCTATTGTAAAATTTCTGCCAAGCAGGTACGGGAAAAAGGTGATTCTTACTGCCTGTTGAATATTTTTTTAGCGGAAACCGCAGAAGCAGAAGAATCTCCCGGTGAAATCTACCCAAATGACAGTACTTCATATTTCCTGACACGCAAGGATATTGAAACGGTTAGTGAGGGACTGCTGGCCGAAAGCAGTTCCGGCAGTCAGTATCTCCAAGGTTTAGAGGACCTGAAGCTGGCTCACCGTGAAATGGAAACTGAATATAATCAGTTGCGGGACGAAATATTTTCCGACCTCAAGCTGGGTGTCTTAACGGTGAACAATAAGAACCAAATTACTTATCTTAACAAAACGGCGCAGGAACTGCTTCGCATTGAAAGCCAGTGGGATTCGGCACCCGGCAAGGCTTTTCGGGAAATACTGGAGGAAACCCTTACTCAGAAAAAACGCTTTAATCAACATATGCTACAGCTAATTTTTCAGGATGGGGTACAATATATCTCCGTTAATGCTTCACCGCTTTTTGATGCCGAGGGGAATGTGAGCGGTGGAGTCAGTGTATTTCAGGATGTTACGGAAAACAAGACCGTGGAGAATGAGCTTATACAGATGGAAAAATTCTCTCTGGTTGCCGAATTGGCAGCCGGGACTGCCCATGAGATACGCAATCCCATGACAACACTGCGCGGTTTTCTGCAAATCCTTTGCCAGGAGTTTCAGCCCGATTCAAAGGGGTATGAATACTGCGAGCTGATGATTGAGGAGATTGACCGGGCTAATTCCATTATCAAAGAGTTCCTGCTCCTGACAAAACCTACAGCTCCAAACTTAAAGAAAACGGACCTGCATTTAATTTTGGAGGAAATTTTTCTGCTCATTGAAAGCATGTCCCTTTTGGAAAGTGTTGAAGTTCAGAAGGAATATGCCAAGGAATCCATTTATGTCCAGGCAGACCCCGCACAAATTAAACAGGTTTTTTTAAATCTGGCGACCAATGCCATCCATGCAATGCCGTCCGGGGGACGGCTTACCATTGCTACGCGGACTAAAAAAGACAAGGCAATTATCAGCTTCAGTGATACCGGCTGCGGGATTGAAGAAAAACAGCTGACAAAGGTGTTTGACCCTTTTTATACCACAAAGGAAAACGGTACCGGCCTTGGGCTTACCATCTCATACAGGATTATTGAAAACCATCAGGGTCGTATATATGTGGACAGCATTCCGGGAAAAGGGACGACATTTACCATAGAGTTGCCTATTATTAAAAACGAGCTACAACAGTGAAAAAAGTACGCACCGCACTGCTGCGGTGCGTTTCTTTTTTTACGATTTTAATACAGGCTTGTTCTGTTCCGCAGTCAAATTTTATGTCGTATAGGATGCTGTCATCAGGGAAATTCTATTAACTGCTGTTAAATAAACGGGGGTGCCAGAATTGTCCCGGAATGAAAAAAGCCACCTGGTTATTATCGGCGGTGCTGAAGATAAAAGTGGGGAATGCGAAATCCTCAAACGCTTTTTTTCTTTGGCAGGCGGCAGGAAAGCTGATATTTGCGTAATTTCTACCGCCAGCACCAACCCTGAGACCGGTGCGCAGTACCGTGATATTTTCACGGATTTCGGGGCGGCAAATGTGTCTCTTTTGGCAATACAGAGCAGGGAAGAAGCCAACCAGCCTCATTACCGGAGCAGTTTTGCCGAAAAAACGGGTATTTTTCTTACAGGCGGGGATCAGTTGCGAATAACCGGCATTCTTGGCGGCAGTGTTTTAGGGCAGGCAATGCAGGAAAGCTACCGGCAGGGAGCGGTTGTTGCCGGAACCAGTGCCGGTGCTTCTGCTATGAGCACTACTATGCTTGTAGGAGGAGTTGATGAGGCTACACCCAGTAAAGAAATCATCCGTATGGCGCCGGGGCTGGGCCTGCTTTCCGATGTGGTTGTGGATCAGCATTTTGCCCAGAGAGGCAGGATCGGCCGTTTACTGGCCGCGATAGCGCATAATCCCTATATTCAGGGAGTCGGTATAGATGAAGATACAGCTATTGTCATCAGTGGCGGCAGTGTGTGTGAGGTGATAGGAACGGGGACGGTAGCCATACTGGACGGCAGGCAGTCAAGGCATTCCAATGTTTCCGAGTCCAGCCCGCGCCAGCCCTTGGCCCTTACCGATGTAAAGCTGCATATCCTTTGCAAAGGATACCGGTATGACCTGCAAAAACGCCTGGTCAGCATCCCGCAAGTTAAGGAGGACATTTGACAGATGAGAATAGTGGACCTGCATTTTTTCCCCGGGCGGAACATTTACAGTCACCGTCCGGTTATGAAAATGCTTTTGGATCTTGATAAATTTAAAGAATACCGTACAGACTGCGATCCCTCTTTTACAGGGCGTCTGCTGAACAAATTGCCCGGCCTGCTCGAACATAAATGTTCCCGCCGGCGCAGGGGAGGCTTTTTGGAAAGGGTACGGGAAGGCACCTACCTGGGACATGTGGTGGAGCATGTTTTTCTGGAACTGCAGAGCATGGCCGGAGTCGGCATGGAATACGGCAAGACTTATACCGGCAATGGCTGCATAGTTGAAATAATCAGCGAATATCGCTGCCGGGAAGCGGCGGAAATTTTGGCCAAAACCGCTGTTGAGCTGGTTTACGCCCTTGTTTTGGGCAAGGATTTTGACCTTGATATGGATCTGGATGCGGCAAGAAAAGCGGCTGCCAGGTATTTGCCGGGACCAAGCACAGCGGCTATTTTATCTGCCGCCCAAAAAAGAGCAATACCCTTTCAGCTTTTGGAAAGGGGGTCCAGTTTGTACAGGATTGGCACAGGAAAATACCAGAAAAGGATTATTGCCAGCATCAGCGAGGGTACAGGCTGTATTGCCGTAGACATAGCCTCCTGCAAAGGCCTGACCAAAAAGCTGCTCCGGCAGCAGGGGCTGCCCGTTCCCGAAGGCGAAACGGTCCGTTCTGTGGAAGAAGCTGTGGCAGCTGCCGAAAGACTGCGTTTCCCAGTGGCGGTAAAACCGGACTGCAGCAACCAGGGGAAGGGGGTTTTTCTTAATCTGAACAGCTGCCGGGAAGTTGAAAAAGCTTTTAAGCTGGCCGCTGCCGTCAGCATGCCGGTCATAGTTGAAAAATGCCTGCCCGGCCGGCATTACCGGCTGCTTATTGTCAACGGGAGCCTTGCAGCCGCCGCCGAGAAATTTCCTGCGCAGGTTGTAGGGGACGGCAAAAAAAGCATTGCCGAACTGATTGCCGAGGAGAATAAAAATCCCTTGCGCGGCGAAGGCCATGAAAAACCTCTTACGAAAATTCCTTTTGACAAAATAACCGAAGAAGTTCTGGAGCGGCAGGGACTGACTGCCGGGGCAGTGGTTCCTGCCGGTCAGAAAGTACTTCTGAGGGAAAGCGCGAATCTTTCTACAGGCGGCACCGCCTGTGACGTGACGGAGTATGTCCACCACCGGCAGGCGGAACTGGCTGTCAGTGCCGTTAAAATTATTGGCTTGGATATTGCCGGGGTGGATATTATTATGGAGGATATTTCCCGGCCGCCCGCCGGGCAAATAGGAGGAATTATTGAAGTTAATGCCGCTCCCGGGTTGCGCATGCACCTGTTTCCGGCAAAAGGGCGGAAGCAGGATGTGGGTGATAAAATTATTGATTATCTTTTCCCTCCCGGTAAGCCGGCACGCGTTCCTGTTTTCAGCGTAACCGGAACAAACGGGAAAACAACTACTGCCCGGATGCTGGAATATGCCCTGCGTCACCATGGCCTGCAAACGGGAATGTGCTGTACGGATGGTTTTTATGTAAATGGTATTTTAATAAAAGAGGGGGACCTTACAGGCCCCTCCGGAGCAAATGCCGTCTTAGGGCACCCCGGTGTGGAGGTGGCGGTCCTCGAAACGGCCCGGGGCGGCATTATCCGCCGCGGACTTGGTTATGACAGGGCCGATGTAGCCGTTATCCTAAATATCCGTGCCGATCATCTCGGGCAGGACGGTGTTGAAACGGCAGCCGACCTTCTTCATGTCAAAAGTTTGGTGGCGGAGGCGGTTTATGACACGGGCACGGTTGTTCTGAATGCCGATGACCCCCATGTGCATGAACTTGCTGAAAGGGTTTGGACGCCAATAATATATTTTAGTATGCAGGAGGACAACATCACAGTCCGCCGTCACCTAGGCAACGGGGGCAGGGCTTTATTTTTACAGCGGGGCATGATTCTGGCAGCCCAGGGCAACCGTGTAGTGTTGATCGGAAGAGCCCGGGACTTTGCCGTTACTTACGGCGGCCGGGCCAGGCATCAGACAGAAAATCTTCTATCGGCTCTCGCAGCATGCTGGGCTTTTGGCATGTCCCCGCGGCAGGCAGCTTTTTACCTGCAAAAATTTGCTTCTTCTCCCTGTGACAATCCAGGCCGGGGCAATCTTTACAGGATCGGTGACATTCAGGTACTGGTGGACTATGGACATAACCCTGACGGTTTTGTAAAGACAGGCAGTTTTGCTAAAAAGCTAAAAGCTAAACGGATACTGGCAGTTGTCGGTGTGCCGGGAGACCGTGGAGACCAGTTGATTATGGCGGCAGGCCAGGCTGCAGCCCAGGTTTTTGACTATCTTTTCATTAAGGAGGATGAGGATTTGCGCGGACGCAGGCCGGGGGAAGTGGCTGCGCTGCTGAAGAAAGGCGCCGTTGCCGCCGGCAAAGATGTTTTCTTTATCAGTGTTTTTCGCACAGAAAGAGAAGCGCTGCAGGCAGCCTTAAATGCTGCCCTTCCGGGTGATTTGGTAGTTGTTTTCTACGAAAACCTTAAAGTTATTCAAGCCGAAATCGATTCCTACCAAAACAGTGCCAAAGCGGCTGTACGACCGCAGAAAGCAGGCCGTCCGGCCTTGGAGAGTCCCGCCGCTTTGCCCTAGCAGGAATTAACTGCCCCGGGGCGAATTACTTCCCATGGCGGTTGCCAAGGGGAGAAAACATGCCTGTCAGTGAAAAAGCCTTTGCAAAAATTAACCTGCTGTTATTCGTAAAACACAAAAGACCGGACGGTTATCATGAGCTGGAGACTGTTTATCAGAGTATCGCTCTCCATGATACACTGGTATTCTATACTGCAGATGATGAACAGGTCTCTTTGTCATGTGACTGCCCCGGTCTTTCTGTGGGAGAGGACAATTTAGCCCTGCAAGCGGCTCTAATGCTGAAAAAATACTATGAAGTCCGGCAGGGAGCAAGAATAGTTCTGAAAAAAAGGATTCCTCTTGCCGCCGGACTTGCCGGCGGCAGCAGCGATGCCGCCGCTGCCCTGCGCGGACTGCTCCGCCTCTGGAAGCTGCCCTGCGAGGACGGCTTGCTGCAAGAAATTGCGGCGGCATTGGGTTCCGATGTGCCCTTTTGCCTGCAAGGCGGCACGGCTTTTGCTACCGGGAGGGGAGAGAAGCTGACACGGCTCAGGGACTGTCCCACATTTTTCGTGGTCCTGGCCAATCCCGGATTTGCAGTGTCCACTGCTGAAGTATATCGCAGCCTGAGAACGGATGATTTTAAAAAAACAGGCAACACGAAGCGCATGCTTGCGGCCTTGCAGAAAGGTAACCGGCAGGAGATAGCGGATTGTCTCTGTAATACCCTGGAGTATCCCGCCTTTCGTCTTTATCCTGCCATAGGAGAACTGAAAAAAAAGATGGCAGTAAATGCCCCGGCTTTAATGAGTGGCAGCGGCCCGACGGTGTTTGCCCTCTATCCGGACAGGGAAAAAGCTGTCCGGCTGGCAGATTCCCTGAAAAAAGAAGGAATAGCTGTCTGGCTGACGCAAACAAAGCGGCCGGTAACACTGGAGGTGTGAGCAGTGACCGATGTGCTGATTATGGCCGGGACAGCCAGCCCCTCGACCCTGACAGAGGAAGAAGGAGTCAAAAACAAGGCTTTTATTAAGATTCACGGCAAAGACATGTTTGCTTATGTATTGCAGGCATTTCGTACCGCAAAAGGAATCGGCCGCATTGCCGTAGTTGCTCCGGCAGCCGAAATGCGAGCCAGGGCTGAAGAAGACATTCTGATTGTCCCTGAAGGAGATTCGCTGGTAGATAATCTTAAAAAAGGCTGCCTGGCGCTCGAGCCCGGGGAACATTTTCTTGTCTGTTCCTCTGATGTGCCTTTTTTAACAGCAGAGGCGGTGGAGGATTTTTTGGCCGCCTGCCATCCCTATGATTATGATTTTTACTATCCCATTGTTTCCCGCGCAGACAACGAACGCCGCTTCCCGGGAGTAAAAAGAACATATGTGAAAATTAAAAACGCCGAATATACCGGCGGCAATCTTTTTCTGGTTAATCCCCGCTGCTTGCCTGCGGCTCTGCCCCGTCTGGAAAAATTCTATGCCTTGCGGAAAAACCCCTTGCGGCTGGCCGGGACACTGGGATTATTCTTTGTTTTAAAGTTATTATTAAAAAAAGTAACCATCCGGGAGCTGGAAGAGCGCTTTGCCGCACTTTTTGCAATAAAAGGAAAGGCAGTGATTTCGGCATATCCGGAAATTGGCACGGATATCGACAAGCCGTCAGATCTGGCTTTGGCCAGGCAGTTGCTGAAGCCTGCAGGATAATTTCCGGCGAACCGTTTTCAAGGCTCCCTTACGGGGATTTATAAGTATGACCTTATCCATGCATATAAACACAAAATTGGCCGGCGAACAAACATTTTCCCAGTAAAAAGAAGGAATTGCTACGTTTGTGTGGAAATATGAGTGGAAACAGCAAAGTACGCAAGTGTCTGGGGAAAGGCGGTGAGGAACGTGGAAGTTACTGATGTCAGAATAAGAAAAATCAACCAGGAAGGGAAAATGAAAGCCATTGTATCAATTACTTTGAATAACCAGTTTGTGGTGCATGATGTACGTGTTATTGAGGGAAACAACGGGCTTTTTGTTGCTATGCCCAGCAAAAGAACTCCTGACGGGGAGTTTAAAGACATAGCTCACCCGATTACTTCCGAAACACGTGAAATCATTCAAACGGCAGTTTTGGAGGCGTACAATGCAGAGCTTGAAAAAGAATTGGTAGGTGCGTAATAAAAGCACATACAGGGGAGCTTTCAGGCTCCTTTTTTTTGTCTTTATTTTTTACCCGTTGTCGTGATATCATTACATGGTAAAGGTGACAATAAAGATAATCCGTGTATAAAATAGATATGAATAAGCAAAGGGGGCAATGCAATTGGAAAAAACGACCGCAGTGATACTGGCAGCAGGCGAGGGCAAACGCATGCAGTCCGCTCTGCCCAAAGTTCTTCATCCCATATGCGGTTATCCTATGATTAGTTATGTTATTTCCGCCGTCAAAGGTATTTGCTCCGATATTGTGGTAGTAGTCGGACACCAGGGGGAAAAAATCAGGCAGCTTGTCGGCAACCGGGTCAGGTACGTCGAACAAAAGGAACAGCTGGGTACTGCCCATGCTGTTCTGCAGGCCGTACCGCTGCTGCCGGCGGAAGGCAATGTGCTGGTATTATGCGGTGATACCCCGCTTTTAACTGCCGAGGCAATCGGGAATATGGCCGACCGACACAGTCAGGCGGGCGCAGCCGCCACCGTTCTGACAGCTCATGTTCCGGATCCTTATGGCTACGGAAGAATTGTCAGGGATGAAAAGGGCGGTGTCGCCGGAATCGTGGAAGAAAAAGATGCCACGGCCGGGGAGCGCAAGATTACTGAAATTAATACCGGCACCTATGTTTTTGATATACGCTCCCTGAAAGAAGTCATAGATGAAGTGGGCTGCAGTAATGTCCAGGGAGAATATTACCTTACGGACTGTATTGCTATTCTGCAGCAAAAGGGTTTGCCCGTTGCTGCGGAAGTTTTAGAGGATTACACACTTGCTTTGGGAGTTAATGACAGGATGCAACTGGCCAGGGTGCAATCGCTGATGCAGCAGAGAATTAACAATTCGCTGATGGAAGCCGGGGTAACACTGGTTGATCCGCAGACATCTTACATAGACGCGGGTGTTAGAATCGGCAGAGATACGGTAGTAATGCCAAATACAATTATCCGCGGCCGCACGGTGGTCGGCGAAAACTGCATCATTGGCCCTAATTCCGAACTCGTAGACTGCCGCGTTGGCAGTAACAGCGTGTTCCGCCACTCCGTAGCCAACTCCAGCGAAATCGGTGACGGTGTTGCGGTAGGCCCCTTTGCCCACCTGCGGTCGGGAACTGTGCTTGAAAAAGATGTCAAAGTGGGCGGTTTTGTCGAAATCAAAAAAACCCGGGTCGGCAGTAAAACAAAAATTGCCCACCTTTCCTATATCGGCGATGCACAGCTTGGCAGCGGCATTAACATGGGCGGGGGAACAATTGTTGTCAATTATGACGGCAAAAGAAAAAACCTGACAACAATACATGACAACGCTTTCATCGGCTGCAACTGTAATCTTGTGGCGCCGGTTACCGTCGGAAAAGGAGCCTATGTTGCCGCCGGATCAACAGTGACCGAAGATGTGCCTGCCGGGTCCCTAACCATTGCCCGCGCCCGTCAGGTCAATAAAGAAGGGCGTGCGGCCCGTTATTTGGAAAATAATAATAGTAAAAACATGAACAGAAAGGAATAAGGACACTGTCGGGCGAAGAATATAGTATCTTGTAAACATTTTAGCCAGGAGGAGGGCACGGTGTGTACCGGGAAAGAAAGTTTCACATTTTCAGTGGCACAGCCAATCAGCAACTGACGGAAGAGATCGCCGAGCATATCGGGGTTTCTTTGGGACAAGCCGAGGTCAGGCGTTTCAGTGACGGGGAAATTAGTATATATATCGGAGAAAGTGTCAGAGGTTCCAATGTTTTTATCGTGCAGCCCATTTGCTGTCCGGCTAATGAGAATTTAATGGAACTTTTAATTATGATGGATGCAATGAAACGGGCTTCGGCTAAAAGCATTAATGCTGTGCTTCCTTACTACGGCTATGCCCGGCAAGACCGGAAAACCAGGGCGAGAGACCCGATAACCGCCAAACTTGTTGCCGATCTGCTGACAACTGCCGGCGCAACGCGGGTTATTACCATGGATCTTCATGCCGGGCAGATACAGGGTTTTTTTAATATACCGGTAGATCACCTGAAGAGCTTACCCATTCTGGCCAATTATTTCCTTGACAAGGAACTGCCCGATGCCGTGGTTGTTTCCCCGGACCTGGGGGGTGTGACTCGTGCCCGGGAACTGGCGGAGAGGCTGCAAAGCTCTATTGCCATTATTGACAAAAGACGGCCGGAACCGAACGTTGCAGAAGTCATGCATATTATCGGCGAGGTCAAGGACAAAACCGTTATCATGATAGATGATATTATTGATACCGCGGGAACTATTACCCTTGGAGCCCGGGCCCTGCTGGAGGCAGGGGCAAGGGAGGTTTATGCCTGCTGTACCCATTCTGTCTTGTCGGGGCCGGCTTTTGAACGTTTGCAGGAGGCACCAATTAAAGAAATTGTGGTAACCAATACAATTCCTCACCACGATAAAATAATTGACAAAATGAAAGTGTTGTCCGTAGCTCCCCTGATCGGGGACGCCATTATTCGCATTCATGAGGAATTATCCGTTTCTAAACTCTTTGATTAACTTGTTTGA